>NZ_JABUMQ010000572.1:0-3288 GCF_013336645.1 Myxococcus sp. CA039A
GTGGGGCGAGGAGCGGGAGATTTCGCTCAAGACGGGAGAGGCCGTGGTCGCGGCGCTGGAATCCCGCGGCCATCAGGTCACCCGGGTGTTCGCGGGGCCGGGTCTGGACAGGGCGCTGCGCGCCGCGGAGCTGGACGTGGCCTTCATCGCGCTGCACGGGCGCATGGGCGAAGACGGCCGGGTGCAGGGCCTCCTGGAGTTGCTGGAGCTGCCGTACACGGGCTCGGGCGTGCTGGCCTCGGCGCTGGCGATGAACAAGCCCATGGCCAAGAAGCTCTTCCGCCTGCACAACCTGCCCACGCCCCAGGGGTATCGCGTGGGTCGCGACGACGCCGCGCGCGCCCTGGAGCTGCAAGGTGACCTGGGCTTCCCCTGCGTCGTGAAGCCCGCATGCGGCGGCTCGTCGGTGGGCCTGTCCATCGTCCGCGAGCCTGAGTCGCTCGTCACGGCGGTGGCCCAGGCGTGCCGCTTCGGCGGCGAGGCGCTGGTGGAGCGCTTCATTCCGGGCCGCGAGGTGACGGTGGGCATCCTCGGCGACAAGGTGCTGGGCAGCTGCGAGGTAGGCACTCCTCGCGAGGGCTTCGACTTCGAGGCCAAGTACAAGGGCGGCGCGCGCTACTTCCTGCCGCCCCGCCTGTCCGCCACGCGCGTGGCCAATGTGGAGGCCCTGGCGCTCTCCGCGTACCGCGCCCTGGGCTGCCGGGGGTACGCCCGAGTGGACCTCTTGTGCTCCGACACCGACAACGACGTGGTGCTGGAGGTCAACACGCTGCCCGGCTTCACCCCCACCAGCCTGCTGTCCAAGATTGCCGCCCATGCGGGTGTGGAGTTCCCGGAGCTCGTCGAGCGCATCCTCGCGCTGGCGACGCGGGACGAGGCGGGTGTCATGGACGCGCCCGTGGTCGCCCCCGCTCCCACCATCTCCGAGCCTCGCCGCGCGGTGAGCTGACCTTCCGGGTAGTCCGAGTCCTGGCGCCGCCTCAGCCCCGGCGCCAACCCCTTGGATCTCCTTGAAGCCCCGGTAACGCGAGGTGTCACCCCGGACCTGAACGGAACGTTCAAACTCTGGGAATAATTTGACACGTCCTTGACGCCTCCCTATTGTCCGGCGCGATCAGTCCTGGATGGTTAAAGCCTTGTCTTTTCGGGCACATACGGGACGGGGGCTCAGCGGACCCAGGAGGCGGCGGTCGGCGTGAGACGGGATTCCGATGCCGCCACGCAAGGAAGGACCGCGGGCCACGGGGGCTGCGCGGGAGGGGCTGAGCGTCACTGATGACCACCGTCGAGATCATCTTCCTGGGCGTCTATTTCAGCGTCCTGTGCGTGCTGGCGGTTTACGGCTCGCACCGGTACCGAATGGCGTTCCTGTATTACCGGCACAAGTTCAAGCTGCCGACGCCCAAGAGCCCTTTGAAGGAGCTTCCACGCGTCACCATCCAACTCCCCATCTTCAACGAGATGTATGTGGTGGAGCGTCTGGTGGAGTCGGTGTGCCGCATCGACTACCCCCGCGAGCTCCTGGAAATCCAGGTTCTCGACGACTCAACGGATGAGACGTGTGGCATCGCCCGGGCGTGCGTGGAGCGGCACCGGCAGAAGGGCCACGACATCGTCTACATCCACCGCGTCAACCGCGAGGGATTCAAGGCGGGCGCGCTGGAGCACGGGCTGAAGTCGGCGCGGGGCGAGTTCGTCGCCGTGTTCGACGCGGACTTCGTGCCGAGCCCTGACTTCCTGTTGCGCACGGTGCCGTTCTTCTCCGACGCGAAGGTGGGCATGGTGCAGGTGCGCTGGGGGCACCTCAACCGTGAGTTCTCCATCCTCACGCAGGCCCAGAGCATCTTCCTGGACGGCCACTTCATCATCGAGCACACGGCGCGCAACCGCTCCGGCTGCTTCTTCAACTTCAACGGCACCGCCGGCATCTGGCGTCGCGGCACCATCGCGGACGCGGGTGGCTGGCAGCACGACACGCTGACCGAGGACCTGGACCTGAGCTACCGCGCTCAGCTCAAGGGCTGGCAGTTCGTGTTCCTCCCGGAGGTCATCTCCCCGGCCGAAGTCCCGGTGGACATGAACGCCTTCAAGAGCCAGCAGCACCGCTGGGCCAAGGGCTCCATCCAGACGGCGAAGAAGCTGCTCCCCACCATCCTCAAGAGCGACCTGCCGCTGGCGGTGAAGCGCGAGGCGTTCTTCCACCTCACCAACAACATGGCTTATCTGTTGATGGTGCTGCTGTCGGTGCTGATGCCCATCAGCATGGTGGTGCGTTTCCAGCACGGCCTCTACGGCACGCTGTTCCTGGACCTGCCCTTCTTCATCTCCGCGACGGCGAGCGTGTGCTTCTTCTACGTCGCCGCGCAGCGGGAGCGGGGCGTGACGGGCTGGGAGCGGGTGAAGTACCTGCCGTTCCTGATGAGCCTGGGCATTGGCCTGGCCATCAACAACGCCAAGGCCGTGGCGGAGGCGCTGCTCAACCAGCAGTCGGGCTTCGCCCGCACGCCGAAGACGGGCGCCGAGGGCAAGAAGGTCATCGCGGTGAAGAAGGCGTACCGCGGCAGCAAGACGCTGATGCCGGTCGTGGAGCTGCTGTTCGCGGCGTACTTCACCGGGGCGCTGTGGTTCGCCATCGACGCGCGCATCTACACGTCGCTGCCCTTCATCATCCTGTTCCAGGCGGGCTTCCTCTACGTGGGCATCTCCAGCCTGCTGCAGGGGCTCGCCGGCCGCGTGAAGCTCAGCGACGCCAGCCCCGCGGTGAATCCCGCCGAGGAGCAGGCCCGCCGCGCCGCCTGAAGGTGACTCGCGCCGCGCCCCTTCGCATCGGGGCGCGGTGGCTTGTGTCCCTAGAGGCCCGCGTCCGGCGGGTCTCGCAGCAGCACCTGCTGCAGCCTCACCGGAGGCGGGCCGGAGCGGGAAGGCCGGCACCCTTCGTCGATGGACGTGCTGGCCACCGCGCGCAGCGTGAGGCCCGCGTCGTCACACGCCACCAGCTCCGTGGGGAACGCGACGGGGCAGGGTGCTCCCGAGCCGGTGAAGCCCGTGGCGCGCGTCTCGCCCACGAAACCTCCGGGTGTGCGCTCGAGGATGATGGACGCGGTGCTCGAGTCGGGTGACTCCGTGCCCGCGTCGCCGTCCGCGCGGGCTCGCACCACGGCCAGTGACAGCGTCCCGCCATCATCTTCGCCGTGGTAGCGGAAGGCCGGATTCTCGGCGTGGCGGTACTCGCCTGCCTGGCTGCTCTCGCACCCCGCGGGGACGCGCACAGGGGGCGGAGGTGGGGGC
>NZ_JABUMQ010000573.1:0-3188 GCF_013336645.1 Myxococcus sp. CA039A
AGCGCCATCGAGGCGGAGATGGCCCGGCAGCAGGGCGGCGGCGGCGGCGGTGGCAACGAGGGCTACGGCAATCGTGGGGGCGGGGACGGCTACGGCAGCCGTGGAGGTGGCGGCTACCAGGATGACGTTCCGCCGCCGAGCGATGACGACAACATCCCGTTCTGAAGTGGCATGACGGGCGCCCTGTCACGGGCGCTCGTGAGGCGGGACACGGACACCGTGCGAAACACGGTGTCCGGACCGGCCCGCAAGCAGGGGTACGGAGGCGTGAGGACGTCCGCGCCGTGCGCAGGGCCGTCGAGCAGGCGCGGTGCGCCCCGGTGGCCTGGTCTCACGACGACAACGTGGACCGCCACTCACTCAGGCCGCGGCCTGGGTCGCACTGGCGCACGGGAGCCACACGGTGAAGGTGGTGCCCTGTCCGACGGCGCTGTCGACGGTGACCTCTCCATGGTGTCCATCGACGATGCGGCGGACGATGGCGAGCCCCAGTCCGGTGCCACTGGCTCGAGTGGTGAAGAAGGGCTCGAAGATGCGCTGTTGGACCTCGGGAGCAATCCCGTGCCCGGTGTCGGAGATGGTGAGCCGGGCGTGAAGAGTCCCGGAGCGCGTCTCCGGCTCGATGCGAGTGACGAGGCTGCCGCCCGAGGGCATGGCCTGCACGGCATTGGTGAACAGGTTGGTGAGGGCGACGTGGAGCAGGTGGGCATCCAGGTCGATGGGCGGCAGCGGCTCGTCCAGGGTCCGTGAGACGTTGATGCCCGAGGGCCCCGAGCGCAGTGAGGCACTCAAGGCGCCCTCCACCACGGGGCCGAGCGCCTGGGTCCTCAGTCGTGGCTCCATGGGGCGGGTGAAGTCGAGCAGGTCATTGACGATGAGGTCCAGGCGCTGGACTTCCTCATCCATGATGACCAGCAAGGTGCCCGCGGGCCCATGGGCCGTCTGGGGCGCGAGTCGGCGGATGGCGGCGAGCGCGTTGGAGATGGCGCCCAGGGGATTGCGAACCTCGTGGGCCACGGTGGCGCTCAGCTCTCCGAGGGCGGCCATGCGCTCGCGTCGCACGAGGGTGGCCTGGGTGGCGGCGAGCGTCTGCAGGGACTGGCGCAGCTCCTGGTTGAGGTGGCTCACTTCTTCCTGGGCGCGACGGCGCTCGCTGAGGGCGCTGGCGAGGAGCAGTCCGGACACGCTGGCCACGGCGAGGAAGGACTGGAGGAAGGTGAGGCTGTCGTTGTGCCAGGCGAACTGGGCGAAGGGGCCGTTGCCGTGGGCAGTGTGCCAGAGGGCGAGCGAGGACATCACCGCGGTGGCCATGGTGGTGCCCCGGGCCTCGAAGCGCAGGGCGGCCCAGAGCAGGAAGGGGAAGGACAGGTAGGTGACGGGGTGGAAGGTGGCGGGAGGCGCGGCGGTGGGCGGCATGCTGAACACCCACTGGGTGGTCACGCCGAGCAGCAGCAGCAGGGCCGCCAGCTCCAGCCGTCGTTGCCGGTTCCACCCGTCGAGTCCCCGTGAGAGCCAGGTGAGCAGCAGGGGCGCCACCAGCAGCACGCCCATGGCGTTGCCCACCCAGAACACCCGCCACGAGGGCCAGAAGTCACTGGGGGCCAGGCGCAGGGCCGACAGCATCATCCCCATGCCCAGGGTCGCGCTGATGAGCGTGCTACCGAGGGCGGCCAGTCCCACCAGTCCCAGCACGTCCCGCACGCGGTCCATCGCCGGGTGGAGTCGCACCAGTCGCCGCAGGAGCACGGCGCCGACCATGGCCTCGAGCAGGTTGCCGGCGGCGATGACGAAGCTGGTGGAGGTGATGGGTCCGTGGGAGTCGCCGACGACGAGCGGCTCCACGAGGATGGCGGCGAGGGCGAGCAGCGGCCACTCCCGGTGTCGCGTGAGCAGGAGCCCCACGAGCGCCACGCCGCTGGGGGGCCACATGGCGGAGACCAACTCGGGAGGGAAGGCCAGCACCGCGCCCAGCCGCACGCCGAGCGCATAGGTCGCGGTGAAGAGCACGAGCCGGAGGAGGGGCTGCCAGCGACGGGGATAGGACTTGAACGAGGGCACGTCCCATTCGTCGGGCCTCGCTCGGGACATGCGTCGCGACGAGGCGGTGGGTTCCGACGCCTTTCGGTCGACGGAGACTGGCATGGGCCTGCCTGCGCCGGGAAGCACCCGACCTCCTGGATGCGGACGGCTTCCGGCTCGGTCTGGAAATCAGGAGACCTCCACGCGCGTAGCAGTGGGGTGGGTCCAGGATGTCTCGGCACTCAGAGTACGCAATCACTTGCAATACAGGGGTTTCCCTGAGGTCACCGCTCGCTTTGAGTGGAGCATCCGCGCACGGAAAGTAAATGTATCGCCGGGCTTGCTTCGGATTTGGTGCGAAACGCTTCATTTTTGAAGCACGGGCCTCCTCTCAGTAAATCCGTGGGATTGCTGAGTCGGATGTGCGCAAGAAGCTTCAAGACTGAAGCTGCTTCCGACGCGGTGCACCGTCATTTCAAGGGCTTCGTTTCTGGCGTGAATCCTGCTCGACAGAACAGGCCAGGGAATCCCTCCCATCCGGCGTGGCGGTGAAAAGACGAGGCCATGAAATGACACCCAATGTCTGTGTCGTCGGAGCCGGGGCTTTCGTTCCATCGCGTCGGGTGAGCAATGCGCGCATCGCCCGGGCCATCCCTGGGTGGCCCGCGGAGCGCATCGAGGAGAAGCTGGGCATTCGTGAGCGGCGCTTCCTCTGGGACATCGACGAGGCGACGGGACGCGCGGTGCCTCCTCCGGAGGATGACGGCCACATCTACCCCGCGACGAACACGGACATGTGCGAGGTGGCGCTGCGCAAGGCGCTGACGGGCGCGGGCGTGGAGGCGGGGGAGTTGGACGCGCTCTTCGTCGTCACGTGTACGCCGGACGCGCCGCACTTCAACCATGACGCCATGCAGCTTCACCACCGGCTGGGGCTGCGTGAGGACGCCTTCGCGTTGGTGGTGGATGACGGGTGTGGTGGCACGACGTACGTGTTGGACCTGGTGAAGAAGATGATGGACGGGGGCCGCTTCCGCACGGTGGCGGTGGTGGCCTCGGCCTTCACGTCGCCGCTGGTGAACCGGGAGGTGTACCTGGACGAGCTGCCTCCGGGGCCGGGTCGGGCCAAGACGCTCCAGGGCTACCTCTCCATGTACGTGTTCGGGGAC
>NZ_JABUMQ010000574.1:0-3170 GCF_013336645.1 Myxococcus sp. CA039A
GGGTGGTGGCGGTGGGCACCACGGTGGTGCGGGCGTTGGAGGGCCGGGCGGCGATGAACGGCGGGCGACTGGTGGCGGGCGAAGCGGTGACAGACCTCCTGTTGGGGCCGGGCTTCGTGCCCCGCGTGGTGCACGGGCTCCTCACGGGCATGCACGAGCCGGGCAGCAGCCACCACGCGCTGCTCCAGGCCTTCGCGCCGTCGTCGCTGTTGAAGGAGGTGGCCGCGCACGCGGAGGCGCGCGGCTACCTGGGGCACGAGTTCGGGGACTCGAGCCTGGTGCTGGACGCGTGAGGGCTCACTGGAGCTGATTGGGCTCCAGCTCCACCTTCACCCAGCCCGGCTTGCGCAGGTCGAAGTTGCGGTAGGCGTCCAGCGCGCCGCTCATGGGCTCCACGTGCGAGAGGATGGCGGTGGGGTCCACCTCGCCGGTGCGCACCAGCTCCAGCAGCCGGGGGATGTACTTGCGGTGGTTGCAGTTGCCCATCTTCAGCGTGAGGTTCTTGTTCATCGCCATGCCGATGGGGAACGTGCGCACCTGCGCCGGGTAGACGCCGATGATGGACAGCGTGCCCGCCTTGGCGAGCGCCTCCACCGCCCAGGACAGCACCTGCGCGGGCGCGTCGCCGGGCACCCAGTTGTCGCCGTCCGGCTTCGTCTTCGGCGCGGCCTCCTTCGCCTCGCGCTTGAGCTCCGCCTTCTGCGCGCTGGCCTGCTTCGCGGCGGGGCCCGCGTGCGCGTGCTCGGCGTCCACGCCCACCGCGTCGATGGCGCGGTCCACGCCGATGCCGTTGGTGAGGCGCAGGAGCGTCTTCACCGGGTCTTCCTGGTCGAAGTCGATGATTTCCGCGCCCTGGCCGCGCGCCAGCTCCAGCCGGTCCTCATGGCAGTCGATGGCGAAGACGCGGCCGGCGCCGAGCAGCTTCGCGCTGACGATGGCGAACAGCCCCACCGGCCCGCAGCCGAACACCGCCACGGTGTCGCCCGGCTTGATTTCCGCCAGCTCCGCCCCGAAGTAGCCGGTGGGGAAGATGTCGGAGACGAGGATGGCCTGCTCGTCGCTCACGCCCTCGGGAATCTTCACCAGGCCCGCGTGCGCGAAGGGAACGCGCACCTTCTCCGCCTGCATGCCATGGAAGGGGCCCGTCTGCTCCGGCCCGCCGAAGAACGCCGTGCCCGCGGAGGCGCCGTGGGGGTTCGCGTCGTTGCACTGCGAATGGTAGCCGGCGCGGCAGTAGACACAGTTGCCGCAGGCGATGGTGGAGGGGATGACGACGCGGTCGCCCACATTGAAGTTGCGCACGTCGTCGCCGAGCGCCTCGATGTAGCCCACGCCCTCGTGCCCGAGAATGGTGCCCGGCTTCATCCCCGGCATCGTCCCGCGAATCATGTGCAGGTCCGTGCCACAGATGGCGCTCGCCGACAGCTTGACGATGGCATCCGTCGGCTTCTCGATGCGCGGCTCCGCCACCTCGTCGAGCCGGATGTCCCCAATCCCATGGAATACGACGGCCTTCATCGCGCGCTCCTTCCCCCGTGAGGGGCCCTTGCGTCCAAAGTCGAAGAGGCCCGTCTGGTGACGACGGACCCGTGCGACTTTGAGCGTGGGCATCTGGAGCAACGCGGGCAGGGCGCGACGTCTCCTCTGCTGGCCAGCAGGCGGAGTGCCGGGCGACTAGCGGGCGGCGGCCTGATGGACGTGGAAGGAGAGCTTCTTGCCGAAGACGCGGCGGAAGGAGGCCACCTCGTGCTCCGCGTTCCACAATTCCAGGTCCACCGGCTGGCGCGCGTGCAGGTGCAGGGCCACCCCGTCGCGGCCGTTGGTGGCCTTGAAGCCCTTGATGGGCTGGTGGTGGCTGTGGTCCAGCGAGTTGGCCACGCGCAGCAGGGTGGCGAGCTTTCGCACGGTGCGGGCCTCGGCGGGAGTCAGCCCCGCCATGCCCGAGTGGGCCAGCTCCGGAGGACTGCGCCGGTGGTAGCGGGCGACGCGGGCCACCAGCTCTCGCTCGCGGTCCGCGAGGCCGGGGAGGTCCGCGTGGCGGATGAGGTAGTACGTGTGCTTGTGGTGCCGCTCGTAGTTCACCGCGTGGCCGATGTCGTGGAGCAGCGCGGCGACCTCCAGGTACGGGCGCACCGACAGCGGCAGCTGGTGCAGGGCGGCCAGGTCGTCGAAGAGCGTCAGCGCGAGCCGTGACACCTGGCGCGCGTGCTTCTCGTCGAAGAAGAAGCGCTGGCCCATGGCGATGGCGGCGTCCGCGAGGCTGTGGTCGTCGGGCTGGTGGTGGGCGTCCTGTCGGTAGAGCAGGTCCACGAGGATGCCGTCGCGCAGGCCCCGGTTGACGACGCTGACGGACTCGATGCCCAGGTACTTCGCCACGCCCTCCAGGATGACGGCGCCGGAGACGATGATGTCCGCGCGCTTGGGGTCGAAGCGCTTGCGCCGCCGGTCCGCGGGCATCTGCGCCAGCGTCTCCACCGTCTGGGTGAGCTGGCGCACGGTGGCGTTGCCGCTGCTCTCGCTGGAGGCGAAGGACACCACGGCGTTGATGGTGCCGGACGAGCCGAGCGCCACCCGGGGAAGGAGCGGCAGCTTCTCCGGCAGCGTCTTGCCCAGCACCTCCTGGACGAACCCGCGCATGATGCGCAGCTGCTTCGTCGTCACGGTGCGCGACGCCTCGAAGACCTCGGTGAGCCGCACCGAGCCCAGCCCCAGGCTCCACAGGTTGTCGGGCTTCTCGCCCACGGCGGTGGCCACCTCGGTGCTGCCTCCGCCAATGTCGATGAGCAGCGAGCGCGTGCCGGGGGGCTTGCGGTGCAGCACGCCCAGGCAGATGAGGCGCGCCTCCTCCTTGCCGCTGACGACCTCCAGGTTGAGGCCGGACTCCTCGCGCACGCGCCGGACGATGTCCGGGCTGTTGCGGGCCTCGCGCAGGGCGCTGGTGGCCACCGCGCGCACCTGGGCCTTGTGACGACGGCAGAGGGCGGAGTAGCGCCGGAGCGTGGACAAGAGCCGCTCCGCCGTGGCCTCCGGCATGGTGCCAGTGGCGAAGACGCCCTCACCGGGGCGGATGGGGTCTCGCTCCTGGTGGAGCGTCTCGAGCGCCCCGTCGGCGTCCGGCCGGGCGAGCTCCAGTCGCACGGCGTTGGTCCCCACATCGATGGCTGCGAGGA
>NZ_JABUMQ010000575.1:0-3168 GCF_013336645.1 Myxococcus sp. CA039A
GTGTGGGGGGCTCCCATCATAGGGGGGCCGTGGCTGGCTTGTAAACGCGCGAGGATGCCTTGACCCCGCCGCTTCCCATCCTTATCATTTCAAAAGGTGGTCGCGAGATTTCTCAGTTATTTCGGGGCCTTGGTGGCACTGTAGCTTTGTTTCAAGGGCTGTCCCCTGCGGGGCGCGTGATGCCCAGCGGAAATTCGAACCGATACGTCCGTTCCGGGGTCCGTTTCGGCTTCCATGTGCAAGCCCTCCCCTCTCACGAGGGATGAGGGAAGCCTGCGGAGGCATGATTTCGGTCCCCACCTGGCTTTTAGGGTTCAATGGACGCTGGGCACACGGCCATGCGGCGGGGGACTTTTTCTGCGGAGCGGCGGCGGTGAGCGAGACGGTGGTGGAAGAGGCGGCGGCGGCGAGGAAGCAGACGCTGCGGGATGAGTTGACGGCGCGCCGAAAGGCGATGACGCCCGACCTCATCGATACGCGGGGTCTCAAGGTGCAGTCTCGATTCCTGGCGACGCAGTACTATCATAAAGCGAGGACTGTGGCGTTGTACGCCCCCATCCGGGGCGAGGTGCCGACACGGGACATTCTCATCGCGGCGTTGCAGGACGAGAAGATCGTCTGCTACCCGCTGTCCCATGTGCACGGGCGGATTCTCTCGTTCCGGGCCATCAAGTCGGAGGCGGAGTTGGAACCGGGCCGGCTGGGCGTCCGGGAGCCGACGAACTCCTCGGACCTGATCGCGGTGGACCAGATCGACCTGTTCGTTGTTCCGGGTCTGGGCTTCACGCGGGACGGCAAGCGACTGGGACGCGGAGGCGGCTACTACGACGCCACCCTGCGCGCGGCCAGTGCTCGCAGTCGGCGGGTGGGACTGGCCTTCAGTGATCAGCTCGTCGAAATCCTGCCTACGACAGGGGACGACGTGGACATGGACCTCGTGGTGACGGAATCCGAGACCTGCCGCGGCCTGTTTCGCGAGCCGGAATTCCTGGATACGTGAAGGTCCTCTTCATGGGAGACGTGGTGGGTCGTCCGGGGCTTCAAGCCGTCCGAGCGCTCCTGCCACGTCTGAAGGCCACCCATGGCGTGGACGTGACGATCGCCAACGCGGAGAACAGCGATCAGGGTGCCGGCATCTCTCCGGAGACGGCTGACACCCTGCTCGCCGCTGGCGTTGACCTGCTGACCAGCGGCAATCACTTCTGGTCCAAGAAGGCCATCATCCCCTGGGTGACGGCCCATCCGGACAAGCTGCTGCGGCCGGCGAACTACCCCAAGGACACTCCAGGACGAGGGCACGGCGTGGTGACGCTCAAGGACGGGCGCGCGCTGGGCGTCATCAACCTGGAGGGCCGCGTCTTCATGCGCGCGCACGACAACCCCTTCGAGGTGGTGCAGGGGTTGGTGGAGGAACTGCGCGCGCGCACGCCGTGCATCCTCGTGGACATGCACTGCGAGGCCTCCAGCGAGAAGAACGCCATGGGCGCGCACCTGGATGGGCGGGTGTCCGTCGTGGTGGGGACGCATACCCATGTGCAGACGGCGGATGAGCGCATCCTCCCCGGCGGCACGGCCTTCATCACCGACGTGGGCATGTGTGGCCCACTGGATTCGGTCATCGGGATGAAGAAGGAGCAGTCCCTGGCGCGCTTCCTGGGGCAGAAGAACGCGCCCTATGAAGTGGCCGAGCGGCTCGTCTATCTCCAGGGTGTGGTGGTGGACATCGACGATGCCTCCGGACGCGGCAAGAGCATCGAGCGTGTCCGAGTCCACCTTCCGGGCACCTGAAAGTCGCAGTGGAAGGGCCGCTCGCGCGGCGCCACTTTCGGCTAAGGTCCGCCGCCCATGAATCCGGACGCGCTGCGCAAGGCGACCCCCGAGGAGCAGTTCGAAGAAGTCACCCGAGGCACGGTGGATCTCCACTCGCCCGAGGACCTGAAGAAGAAGCTCAAGTACGCGTATGACTCGGGCAAGCCCCTGGTCATCAAGGCGGGGTTCGACCCGAGCCGGCCGGACCTGCACCTGGGGCACTCGCTGCTGCTCACGCGCATGCGACGCTTCCAGGACTTCGGGCACACGGTGGTGTTCCTCATCGGTGACTTCACCGCGCTGATTGGCGACCCCACGGGCCGCAACGCCACGCGCCCCGCGCTCACCCGCGACGAGGTGAAGGCCAACGCGGAGACGTACAAGCAGCAGGTCTTCAAGGTGCTGGACGAGGCCAAGACGACGGTGCGCTTCAACTCCGAGTGGTTGGACCAGCTCGGCACCGAGGGGATGATTCGCCTGGCGTCGCGCTACTCGCTGCAGCGCATGCTGGAGCGGGACGACTTCAAGAAGCGCTTCCGGGAGAACGTCTCCATCGCCATCCACGAGATGCTCTACCCGCTCTTGCAGGGGTTCGACTCCGTGGCGCTGAAGTCGGACGTGGAGCTGGGCGCGACGGACCAGCTCTTCAACCTCCTGGTGGGCCGGCAGCTCATGCGCGAGGAGAACCTGGCGCCGCAGGTCATCATGACGGGCCCCATCCTGGAGGGCCTCAGCGCGAAGCTCGTCGAGGGGAAGATCGTCGGCGACAAGATGTCCAAGAGCCTGGACAACTACGTGGGCGTCAGCGAGCCGGCGGACACCATGTTCGGCAAGCTGATGAGCATCACCGACGACCTCATGTGGCGCTACTACCAGCTCCTGTCGTCGCTGACGCTCAAGGAGCTGGGCGAGTTGCAGGCCAAGGTCGCCAGCGGCGAGGTGCATCCGAAGGTCGCCAAGCTGGGCTTCGCGCGGGAGATGACGGCGCGCTTCCACGGCGCCGAGGCGGGGCGCAAGGCGGAGGAGGACTTCGAGAAGCGCTTCGCGAAGAAGGAGCTGACGGCGGAGGACCTGCCGCAAGTGGAGATCTCCCTGGCCGGCGCGGCGACAATGCCCGTGACGAAGATCCTGGTCGAGGCGAAGCTGGTGGCCTCCTCGACCGAGGGGCGGAAGATGATTTCCCAGGGCGGCGCGCGGGTGAACGGCGAGAAGGTAATGGACGCCAAGGCGGAACTGGGGGCCGGCGAGTACACGGTGCAGGTCGGCAGGCTGAAGGCGGCGCGCGTCAAGCTGGTGTGAATTCCCTGGGGCACCCCGACGTCCCAGGTGCCCGAGGAGCCACCCCACCCGCCCCCATGT
>NZ_JABUMQ010000576.1:0-3159 GCF_013336645.1 Myxococcus sp. CA039A
GTTGGAGAGGGAGCTGAGCGAAGCGTACGGGGCGAGGGTGAGAGGGGAGGAGGGGGAGGAGCGGGGCCTGGAGGTGCAGTACGCGGACTACGCGAGGTGGCAGCGGGAGTGGCTGAAGGGGGAGGTGCTGGAGAAGCAGTTGGCGTGGTGGAAGGAGGAGTTGGCGGGAGCGCCGCTGGTGCTGGAGCTGCCGACGGACCGCCCGAGGCCCGCGGTGCAGACGTTCGCCGGAGCCTTGAAGTGGATGGCCCCGCTCGAGGCGTTGGAGGGCCCCCTGCGCGAGCTGAGTCGGAAGGAGGGGGTGACGCTGTACATGACGCTGCTGGCGGGATTCCAGGCGTTGCTCTCGCGCTACAGCGGACAGCGGGACATCGTCGTCGGTTCTCCCTTCGCGGGACGCGGCTCCAGGGACCTGGAGGGGATGATCGGCTTCTTCGCCAACATGCTGGCGCTGCGAGCACGCGTCGAGGATGTGTCGTTCCAGGAGTTGCTCAAGCGGGTGCGGCGCACGTGCCTGGGTGCGTTCGCGCACGAGGAGCTGCCGCTCGAACAACTGGTGGACGCGCTCCAGCCGGGGAGGGACTTGAGTCGCTCGCCCCTCTTCCAGGTGGCCTTCGTACTCCAAGGCGCGCCGGCCTCGGCGTTGGCGCTCGAAGGCGCGGACGTCTCGGACCTTCCGCTGGAGCCGGGCGTGTCGAAGTTCGACCTCACCCTGTTCGCGCGGGAGACGCCCCGAGGGTTGGTGACGTACTGGGAATACAACACGGACCTCTTCGATGAAGAGACGGTGACGGGACTGGCGGAGCGCTACGTCCGGTTGCTCGAGTCGGTGGTGGCACATCCCGAGCAGCGCATCTCGGAGCTGCCCCTGCTGAGCGCCAGCGAACGTGAGCAGCTCCTGGTGGCGTGGAATGACACGCGGACGGAGTATCCCCGCGAGGCGAGCATCCACGAGGTGTTCGAGGCGCAAGTGGCGCGCACGCCCGACGCCGTCGCGGTGGAGTTCGAGGGCGCGCACCTGACCTATGCCGAGCTGAATCGGCGGGCCTGGCAGCTCGCGCGGCTGCTGCGGCAGCGGGGTGTGGTGGCCGGAAGTCGCGTGGGGCTGTTCACGCGGCGCTCGCTGGAGATGGTGGTGGCGACGCTTGGCATCCTCAAGGCCGGCGGCGCGTATGTGCCGCTGGACCCGTCGTATCCCGTCGAGCGGCTGGCCTTCATGTGCGAGGACGCGGGGCTCCAGGTGCTGCTGGTCCAGCCCTCGTTGCGTTCGCGGCTCCCCGCCATGGCCATGCACATCCTGCCGCTGGAGTTTTCATCGGAGCCGGCTGACTCGGAGGACGACGAGGCGCCGGGCGTGCCCGTCCCACCGGAGGCGCTGGCGTACGTGATGTACACCTCCGGCTCCACCGGAAGGCCGAAGGGCGTGTGCATTCCACACCGGGCCGTGGTGCGACTGGTGAAGGGCGCTCACTTCGCCGAGCTGGGAGCAGGGGAGGTCTTCCTCCAACTGGCGCCCATCTCGTTCGATGCGGCCACGCTGGAGCTGTGGGGCCCGTTGCTCAACGGAGGAAGGCTGGTCGTCTTCTCCGAGCACTCGCCTTCGGTGGAGGAATTGGAGGGCGCGCTGTCGCGCCATGGCATCACCGCGCTGTGGCTCACCTCCGCGTTCTTCGAGCAGGTGATGGCCACCCGGCCCGAGGCCCTGGCGAGCGTGCGTCAGGTCCTCACGGGAGGTGACGTGGTGTCGCCGGGAGCCGTCCGCGCGCGGCTGGCGCGGGGTGGAAGCGTGGTCAACGGCTATGGCCCCACGGAGAACACCACCTTCACCACCACCCATCGGCTCACGGACCCGGCGCGAGTCGGCACGTCGGTGTCCATCGGTCGGCCCATCTCCAACACGAACGTCTACGTGCTGGACGCGGCCCTGGAGCTGGTGCCGGTGGGCGCGTGGGGCGAGCTGTACACAGGGGGCGATGGACTGGCGTGGGGCTATCTCCGCCGGCCCGAGCTGACCGCGGAGCGCTTCGTGCCGCATCCCTTCAGCGCGGAGCCGGGAGCCCGGCTGTACCGCACGGGGGACCGGGTGCGCTTCCTGCGCGACGGGACGCTCGAGTTCGCCAGCAGGCTGGACGGTCAGGTGAAGCTCCGAGGCTTTCGCATCGAGCTGAGCGAGGTGGAGGCCGCGCTTGCCGCGCATCCCGAGGTGCGTGAGGTGGCGGTGCTGGCCCGGGACGATGGGCCCGGAGGTCGGTGGCTCGTCGCGTACTTCGTGCCCTCCGTGGGAGTGGCGCTGACGCCCCAGGCGATGCGCACGCACGCGCAGGCACGGCTGCCCGAGTACATGGTGCCCTCGGCCTTCGTCCCGCTGCCGGCCTTCCCCCTGACCTTGAACGGGAAGCTGGACAGGACGGCGCTGCCATCACCGCGAGCGGAGGACGCGCGAGGTGAGTACGTGGCACCGCGCACGGCGATGGAGCAAGTGGTGGCCGATGTGCTGGCGCCGTTGTTGGGCCTCTCGCGGATGGGCGTGGAGGACCACTTCTTCGAACTGGGGGGACACTCCCTGCTGGCGACACGGGCTGTGTCGCGGTTGCGCGAGGTGCTGGGCCGGGAGCTGCCCGTGCGAGTCCTGTTCGAGTCTCCCACCGTGACGCGGCTCGCGGAGCGACTCGAGGAAAACCATGGCGTGCAGCCGCCACCCCTGACGCACCAGCCGCATGGTGGCGTGGTGGAGCAGTCCTTCGCGCAGCAGCGGCTCTGGCTCACCTCGCAGCTCGACGCGGGAGGGATTTCCTACAACGTCCCCTTCGCGCGGCGGCTGAGCGGCCGGCTGGATGTGCAGGCACTGGAGGACGCGTTCCGCGAGGTGGTGAGGCGACACGAGTCACTGCGGACGACGTTCGGCGAAGTGGACGGCCGGCCGGTGCAGCGAATCCAGGAGGCGGTGGAACTGGAGCTGCGCGTGGAGGAGGTGGAGGAAGGGGACGTGCTGGCGCGAGTGGAGGAGGAGGCGCGCGGGCCGTTCGACCTGGAGCGGGGGCCGCTGCTGAGGGCGAAGGTGCTGAAGGTGGGGGAGGCGGAGCACGTGTTGGTGTGGGTGGTGCATCACATCGTGTTCGACGGATGGTCGGTGGGAGTGTTGGAGCGGGAGCTGAGCGA
>NZ_JABUMQ010000577.1:0-3135 GCF_013336645.1 Myxococcus sp. CA039A
CTCCCCACCCGGGCGAAGCCACACCCATGCCATCCCGAGACAGGTGAGATTGAGCAGCGGTTCGAGGAACGGGCCTCGCTCCGTCGCCGCGGCCTCTGGGTAGACCGCATACACGAGCGCCGCGACGAGCCCCGCCCGCATCCCCCACCGCTCCTGGGCGATGCGTCCGCTCAGCACCGTGCTCAGGGCGCCGAGGACGGGGATGAACCAGCGAACGACGGTGAAGGCCGTGGCTGAATCAAAGACACGGGTGAGCGCGGCCAGGGGCGACAGCAGCACCGCCAGGCCTGGAGGATGAACAAAGAAGTAGTCGCGATAAGGCAACACGCCCTGCGACAGGAGCGCGGCGGCGCTGAAGTAGACGCCCTCGTCGTAGTCCACCGGGTAGCCCAACGCGCCGCCCCGGTGGAAGAAGCCCGCGACTCGAAGCAGCCAGGCACCAGCCCCCACCAGCAGCAGGGGCCACCACGGATGGCGCGAGGGACTGGGGCTCGATGGGCTGGCGTCGGACACGGAGCGTCGCGTCTACCAGAGGTCGCCGCCATTTTCGAAGGCGGGGTGCCCAGTCCCATCCATCGACTTCAGCCCGCTTCGATGTCCAGATCGATGCGCCCCGCCAGCTTGAGGCGCAAGAGGTGACCCGCGAAGCGCTCGGACTCCTCGCGGCCGAGGACGTTACGGAACGTCGAGCCCTCCACCACCTCCACCTCGAGCACGGCCCCGCGCTGCAGGAGTCGGAAGAAGTCCTCTCCTCCTCCCGGACGCGGAACGGCCAGCGGCAACATGCCCTTCACCGGAAGCACCTCGCCCGCCACGCGCACGCGCTCCACCAACGCGGAGGCATCCGGTCTCACGTCCGCGGACGCCACGCCCTCGTCCGGATAGAGCGGCGCGGGAGGCAGGGCCACATCCTCCGTCGAATCATCCAGGAGGAAGCCATACCGCGACGGAATCCTCCCCGTGAAGAGCATGCACAGCAGCACGGGCGTGTCGCCGGACACACGCTCGACATGGAGGATGGAGCGCTCCGTTCCCACGCGGCGCAGCAGCAACGTCAAGCGCGGACGATGCACCGCCAGGTGCCGCTGCACGCGGTCCTTCAGGGTGGCGCGAATCTCCGCGAAGGCCGCTGAGTAGCCCGCCTCGGACTCGGCCTCGCGCGCCGCGAGCGCCTCGCGCGTCTTCGAAAGCTTCTCCTCGGCGTCTCGCAGGAAGTCACCCGCCGACGCCGACGTGGGCACCAGCCCCGGCTCCAGAGACGACGTCGACTCCAGGCCCGCCGCGCGCACGGCGCCCAACAGGAAGGAGCCTTGCTGATCCAACCGCTCCCGCTCCTCTCGGAACCGTGCCGAGGAGGCCGCATGCTCCCCCTTCAACTCCAGCCACGCCTCGTAGCCCGACTCGAGCGTCTCCAGCGCGCGCAGCCGCGACAGCGCCGCCTCCGGCCCCGCCGCCGCGCTCACGGGCCCCAACGCCCCACCCTTCGTCGTCTCACTCACGGCGACGGAGTCTACACCCTGCCTCGAACAGAGCCGTTCTCATCCGCGCCGGGCCTGGCCCCGCCCCTGCTCGCGAAAACACGAAGGCCCCCACCCGACGCCGACTCGCGGCACACGGATGGAGGCCCTCACGTCACGGTCCGCGCTGTGCGCACGGACGCAAGGCTCACGCGGTGCGAGACACCGGCGGCGTCGCACCCTGGGAAGGCGACGTCTCACCCCGGCCCAGCGTGTTCGACAGGTAGTCCTGGCCGCTCTGCAGCCGCTGCTTGAGGTCATCGCGGAGCTGGTTGCCCGCCTTCGGGGCCAGGAGCAGGCCCAGGCCCGCGCCAACCAGGATGCCCGCCGCGAAGGCGCCCAGCACCGGCAACACATCCTCCGCCGCGCTGCGACGGCTCTCCAGACCGATGAGGTTGAGCAGGTCGTCCTTGTCCATCTTCTTGAGGGCGTTCAGGTTCATTCGCGACTCCAACAGGCTGTTACGTCGTGGGGAGATGAGACAGCAAACGCTAGTAGGACGGAGGGCGCGGAGTCCCCGCTGCGGACGCATCCGCCGACGCGGAGCCTTCCCGCGCGGGCGAGCCCACCACGCTCCGCCCCGTCTGATAACCCTGGAAGGCCGTCTCGGCCATGCCCAGCAGCTCGTCCTTCACGAAGGGCAGCGCCGCCAGCCGCACACCCAGCTTGAGGATGCGCGCCGTCAGCGGCGTGAAGAGCCCACCGCCCAGCACGTAGCCCACGCCCAGCGCGGCCGCCATCATCCCGTACGGGTTGCGCTCCACGCGGCCCCGCAGGTCCAGCGTCTGTCCCAGGTCATCCACCGCGCCCCTCGCATCGCTCCAGAGCTGCTGCGCCTCCGAGCCAATCTGGTCCACCCGCTGGCCGAACCCCGCGTCGGAGCCATGCTCCCGCGACGAAGGGTTGCCGTTACCTGAAGCCCCTGGATAGTTCGTCATGAGTGCCCTCTCTCGTGTTTGCGTCAGCGGTGCCACTCAGCGACGCGAGGCGATGCGCCCCACCAGGAAGCCCACGGCCACCGCGCCCAACAGGCACGTCCCGGGGTTGGCGCGGATGAAGCTCACCACGCGGTTGTTCATGTCGACCAGGTTCTGCCGCGCCTCATCAATCTGCGGCACCACGCGGTCCTGAAGCTGTCGGGCCCGGTCGGCCACCTGCTGCGGGTTCATGTCCATGAAGGCGTTCTCCTCGATTCAAAGGGTGAAACCACGAAGTCGTCGGCCCGCGCGCTCAGCGGCGCGAGCCCAGCAGGAATCCCACCGCGAAGGCCGCGGCCACGCACTCGTGCGGATGACGGCGCACCCACTCGCGCCAGTCCGCGGCGACCGCCACTTCCTCGCGCAGCGCGCTCACCGACGTGGCCAGCTCCGCGCGCGTCCGCTCGATGTCCTCGCGCAGCCCCGCGCTGGTGCGAGGGCCCACGGGCTTGGGGTGTCCATTGCTAGCGCCCATTCGAAGACTCCTTCAAGAGCGGGTTGCCCACGGGTACCGGGGCCGGAGTGGAGAGGGCCGCCATGCTACGGGTCAACTCATCCGCCGTGTCGTCCATCATCCGCCGTGCCTTCAGTCGTTGCAGCGCCCAGGCGATGCCGCCCCCTCCCGCCACCAGGTTGAGCAG
>NZ_JABUMQ010000578.1:0-3115 GCF_013336645.1 Myxococcus sp. CA039A
GCCCAACACCGTCCGTCACGCCGGCTCGTACACCGAGCGATACCGCGTACGAAAACCGACAACGTAGTCGGGCGCGTCCTGGGTGGTCAAGGCGATATCGTTGCCCGTGGATGTGGTTTGTGGTAGTAGTGCCCGGCTTGGTGATGGAAGGCCGGGAGCGAGTCTTTCAAGGAGGCAGTTAGTGCAGACCAGCTTCAAGACTGGTGACAAGGCGGTTTATCCGGGCCAGGGCGTCGGTGAGGTGATGGGTATCGAGCACACCGAAGTGGCCGGGCAGCGCCAGTCGTTCTACGTGCTGCGCATCTTGGAGAACGGGATGCGGATCATGATCCCGATCAACAAGGTCGGGTCGGTCGGCCTCCGGGAGATCATCAGCGAGGAGGACGTCAAGCAGGTCTATTCCATCCTCAGGGAGAAGGACATCTCGGTCGACTCCACGACCTGGAACCGGCGCTACCGGGAGTACATGGAGAAGATCAAGACGGGCTCCGTCTTCGAGATCGCCGAAGTGCTGCGCGACCTCTACCTCCTGAAGGGCGACAAGGACCTGTCCTTTGGCGAGCGGAAGATGCTCGACACGGCGCGTTCGCTGCTCATCAAGGAGCTGTCGCTGGCCAAGGACTGCACCGAGGAAGAGATCGAGTCGGACCTGAAGAAGATCTTCAACCTCGCCTGAGCTACACGGGCTTCCGCCCGAGAGACTCCTTGCCCCGGGTTCCCGCGAAGGGAACTCGGGGCTTCGTCTTTTCACGTCATGAACGAGTCGCCTTCCTCCTCCTCGGTACAGGCCGAGCGAGACGCGCGCATCGCCGAACTCGAGTCGAGCCTCGCGCGGCGTCGCGTGGGTGTCAGGCCGCTGGCGGCCGTGCTGGGCATCGTGGTGAGCCTGGCGCTCCTGATGATGCAGCGTCGGGAGCTGGCGTACTTCTTCTCGTCCCGGGTTCCCCTGACCTTGGGCGTGGAGGGGGACTACCGCTTCGACGCGCTCGCCACCAATCGCTACGCCCAGGTGCATGGACTTCCCACGGCGCGAGGCGCCTACGAGCGGGATGGGAGCGCGCTGTTCGTGCTGGTGGGCCTGCGCGAGTCGCCCTTCGTCGTGCGCCGGCCCGCGTTGCCCGGCGAGGACTGGGTGACGGGGCGGCCGCCGCCTCCTCCGGACCCGAGGCCCTTCGGCATCCGGGGGCGTCTGCTCTCGGAGGACGATGCGCCGCGCTACCGCGATGCGCTCGCGCTGTTGCGAGGCATGGGGGAGCTCCAGGCCCACGACGGCAAGCTGTGGTTGCTCATCGAGGGCGAGCGGCCGGGCGAGGACCGTGGGCTCGTCCTGGCCTGTCTGGCACTGCTCGCCTTCGGCGTGCTCAACGCGGTGCTGCTCTACAAGGCGCTCAAGGGGCCTGCTCGAGCCGCCTGAGTCCCTCGGTGGCCCTGCGGTTGCCCGCGTCGTACTTCAGGGCCTGCTGGAAGGCCGAGCGGGCCGCGTCGGAGTCTTGGGCCTTCATGTGGTCCGCGCCAGAGCGGACATACAGCGTCGAGAGCTGCGCGCGCAGCTGGGGCCCCAGGCGGCTCCACCCCCTGGACAGCTCCTGGTCGACGTTGACGGCGACGGTGAGCTGGGTGATGGCGCGAGTCGTATCGCCCTTCGTCAGGGCCTTGCGCGCCTCGCTGCCCGCGGCGTCGAAGCGGACGAGCTTCGCGTGCAGCGCCGTGAACCGACCGGACTTCGCCATCTCCATGGCGGACGTCACCTCTCCGGCTTCATAGAGCCGCAGGACCTCCGCTTCCGTCGGAGGGCCCGGGGGCTTGGTGTCACGGGCCTTCGTGTTCGTGACGACCTTCTCAGCGGAAACGGCCTCGTCATCGGAGGACATGGCCTGGAACGCGGGGACTTCTTCCGTCGTGTCACGCGTCCCACGCGGGGGTGCGCGGACCGCTCCCGTGGCCAGGTCGCTCGCGCTGAGGCTCGAGGGCGAAGCAGCGGTGTCTGTCCGCGACGGACGCGTCGCGGCCGTGGCCAGGGCCGTCGTGCGCGGTTCTGCGGGCGCGGCGGACGTGTCGGTCCGCGAAGCCCGTGTAGCGCCCGACGCGATGTCCCGAGCGCTCAGGCCCGCCGTCGACGTGGACGAGCCGCCCTGTGACGGTCGGACCTTGTCTGGGGCGCGTGAATCGTCATCCCCGGACGCGGCCGCCTGCGCCTTTCGCTCCTCGTTCCGAGTGGCGGCGCGAGGCTCGTCACGTTCGGTGCCGCTTCTCCGCGTCCTCGCCGGTGTTTCGCCGTCCGTGTCGTCGCCCGTGGGCGCACGGTCCGTGGCTCTGGCGGTGGGACGCACGTTCCCCGTGTCCACGAGGAGGGGACGATCATCCTCCGGTTGGGCGAGCTCGGACGGCGGAGTCTGCCCTCGCGTGGAAGCGGAGCCACCCGAGCGCGTCGCCTCGTTGGTGGGTGCCGTCCGATTCGAGCTCAGTCCCACCGCGAGCACGGTGATGAGGGCCGCCACGGTGGAGCCCAGGCCCGCGGCGACGAGCCCCACGCCCCAGGGGCCGAGACCTCGCTTGCGCGGAAGGGGTTCGGGGGTGGCGCCGGTGAGGGCGGGGATGCCCGCGGCGGGCGTGCCACCCGGACCGCGCAGCCGCAGCATCGCGTTGCCCAGGGTGATTTCGTCACCCTGCATCACCTCGACTTCATCGGTGACGCGGTTGCGGTTGATGAAGGTGCCGTTCTGGCTGCCCAGGTCCTTGATGAAGACCTGGTCGCCCTGGCGGGTGATTTGCGCGTGACGCCGGCTGATGGACGGATGCTGGAGCCTCAGGTCCGACGAGGACGACCGCCCCAACACCAGGGGCCCCTGCTGCACGGGCACGAGCTGACCCGCTCCGGGGCCTCGCTCGACGTAGAGGAAGGCCGGTGGATGTCCGGGGTTCGAGTACTCGCGTCCCCAGTCGAACCGGCCGGACAACTCCCGGTCGTTCTTTTCCCGGCCCTTGCCGCCGCTCTTCGAGCGTCCCTTGCGAGAGCCCGCCGGAAACTGGGGCACCCGCTGGGGGCGAGGGTCGTCGGCCTGGAGGGGGGCCACCTCATCGTCGTCGAAGGGCAGCTCCACCTCTGTCTGTTATA
>NZ_JABUMQ010000579.1:0-3091 GCF_013336645.1 Myxococcus sp. CA039A
GCCTTCTTCTCGGGCAGGGGCTTGCCCGCCCAGAAGTCCGGCTCCGGCGTGGGGCCCTGACCCGGGTGCGTGTAGCGCGTGTCGCTGGGGCTTCCCTGCGGCAGTCGCTCGGGCGTGACGACCAGTGACTTGCCGTCGCTGACCACCTGCACCTCGCCATCCACGTCGGTGCGGAACACCTGGACGTGCGCGGCCTTCAAGCGCTCCAACGTGGCGGCGGCGGGTGCCTTGAATGGATTGTCGGCGCCCACGGAGATGACCGCGGCGCGGGCGCCCACGCGGGCGAGGAAGGGCGCGGTGGTGGCGCCCGCGAGCCCGTGAGCCCCCACCTTGATCAGCGTGGACTGGATGGGGACCTCTCGCGCGAGCAGGTACTCCTCCGTCTGCGCGAGGGCGTCACCGGCGAAGAGCACCGACGTCTCGCCGTAGGAGAGCCGCATGACGATGGAGTTGATCTCCAGCGTGGCTTCGGACGCCTCCAGGAGCGGCTCGCTGGGGGCTCGGGGCCAGAGGATGGTCAGCGACACGCCGTCCCCCAGGTTGATGCGCTGGGGGGCATTGGGCGTGGACGTCGGCGGCGCGGGCGAGACGACCTGGATGCGGCGCCCGCTGATGGAGGTGAGCAGGGCGTCGTACTCGCGCGGCGCCGAGGGCAATTGCGGCTCCATCAACTGTCGCGCGCCCACGCGCCGCAGCACCGGGTCCAGCGCTCCGTGATGGTCGTTGTGCGGGTGGGTGAGGATGACCAGGTCCAACTGCTTGACGAGCAGCTCCGGGAGGCGGTTCACCAGGTGGCCCGCGGCCTTCTCCGGGCCCGAGTCCACCAGCACGGTGTTTCCCGTGGGGGAGACGATGAGCGCGGCGTCTCCCTGGCCCACGTCGAAGAAGTAGACGTGCAGCTTCCCGTCGGGGGCGTTGCCGAAGTAGCGCTTGGCCTCCGTGGCACGCGTGGCGGACGGGTCCGGCGATTCCTTGCAGGCCGCCAGGGCCAGCAGGGTCCCCAGCAGGGCGAGATGGCGCGGGCTCATGGGTGACAATCCTCGGCGGGGCGACGCTCGCGCAGGGCGGCTTCGCGGTTCAGGAAGAGCGTGCGTTCAGACTTGGAACGCTTCAGCGTGGAGCACGTCTCGCGGTGGAACACCTTGCTGCCCTTGAGCCCCACGTAGGGGCCTTGTCCCTCGGTGTTCGCGGGCGTCGAGCCTCGCTCACCGGGTGCGGTTCCAGGTGAAGGGACTTTCACCTCGTCTCGCGGTTCGACGGTGCCGCGCCCCGGCCGGGAGTGGCCAGGCACGACGGGTCCGAGCGCGATGGGGCCCGGGGTGATTCCGCCCGGAACGACGAGCAGCGCGCCGGTGCCTCCGTTTGCCCGCAGCGTGACGGTATGGCCGTCGCTGGCGGCGACCACTTCACCATCCCGGTCCGTGCGCAGCACGTGCGCGCCGACGGCGTCGAGCCGCTCCAGCGTCTCTCGCGCGGGATGGCCGTAGTCGTTCTTGGCGCCACAGGAGATGACGGCGGCCTGGGGCTTCGCCGCGGCGAGGAACGCGGCCGTGGAGGAGTGCCGTCCGCCATGGTGGGCGACCTTCAGCACGGTGGTGGTGAGGTCCAGGGGGCGCTGGAGCAGGGCGGCCTCGGTGTCCGGCTCCGCGTCGCCGACGAGCAGGAAGGCCGTCCTCCCGTACGTCAGCTTGGCGACGATGGAGTTGGAGTTGGCGTCCGAGCGCGTTCCCACGAGGAAGGGCTCCTTCGGCGCGCGCGGCCATAGCACGGTGAGCGAGACGCCCTCACCCAGGCCGATGGTGAGCAGTGAGTCCGGCGTGGCGGGATTGGGCTCCGGGTTCATCACCTGGCCCACCGACTCGCCGACGAAGCCGAGCAAATCCCGGTACGCCTCGCTGGGGTGGTTGAAGCCCGGGTCCATGAAGCGCCGGGCGCCGACGGCGCGCAGCGCGTCCGTGAGTCCGCCCAGGTGGTCCAGGTGCGGGTGGGTGAGGATGACCAGGTCCAGCGGCCCCGTCACCAGGGTGCGCAGGCGGGCGGCGAGTCGTTCCCGGGCTTCGGGAGGGCCGCCGTCGATGAGGACCGTCTTGCCCGTGGGGGAGATGACGAGCGCGGCGTCGCCCTGGCCCACGTCGAAGAAGTGGACCGTGAGCGGCCTGGTGTCGGTGCTGGGAGTGGTGAAGGCGGGAGGGGCGTACGTGCCGCTGGAGGCAGGAGTGCCGGCGGAGCGGTTGAGGTGGATGAAGAGGGAAGCGGGAGTGGCGGTGGTGGTGGGGACGGACGCGCAGGTGGAGGAAGTGGCGGAGAGCGCGGACGTGGTGGTGAGCGTGGACGGAGAGGGCTCCACGATTGCGCGCCAGCCGCGAAGCAACCCGAGTCTCCGAGGCAGCGGAGGCAACCTGGCGTATGTGATGTACACGTCGGGAAGCACGGGGACGCCGAAGGGCGTGGGAGTGCCGCAGAGGGCAGTGGCAAGGCTGGTGCTGGGAGCCAGCTACGCGCGCTTCGGCGCGGATGAAGTGTGGTTGCAACTGGCGCCCGTGTCGTTCGACGCGTCGACGTTGGAGGTATGGGGCGCGTTGCTGCACGGGGCGAAGTTGGTGGTGTACCCGGCGAAGGAAGTGTCGCTGGAGGAAGTGGGCCGCGAGCTGACGAAGAGTGGAGTGACGTCGTTGTGGCTGACGGCGGCGCTCTTCGAGCAGATGCAGGCGTATCAGCCGGAAGCGCTGAAGGGCGTGCGTCAGGTGCTGGCGGGAGGAGACGTGCTGCCGGCGCAGCGAGTCCGAGAGCGACTGCGGCAGGGAGGCACGCTCATCAACGGGTATGGGCCGACGGAGAACACGACCTTCACGACGGCGTACCGGATGGAGGGAGAGGCCGCGGCAGGAGCGCGAGGCATTCCGATTGGGAAGCCCGTGGAAGGCACAGAGGTGTACGTGCTGGACGCGCGAATGAATCCGGTGGCGGTGGGAGTGCCGGGAGAGCTGTACGCGGGAGGAGAGGGGCTGGCGCAGGGATACGTGGGGCGTCCCGACTGGACAGCGGAGCGCTTCGTGCCAAGCCCATTTGGAGAAGGCGAGCGGCTGTACCG
>NZ_JABUMQ010000057.1:0-40985 GCF_013336645.1 Myxococcus sp. CA039A
CCCGCACCCCGGACTCCCACGGCTGACTGTCCCCCGTGGAGCGCCCCGTGCCCCGCGCATCGAACGTGAGCACCGCGAGCCCCTGCTCGACGAGGAACGTCGGATAGGGCTCCAGCGACTCGCGCGTGCCCTGCCCCGCCTCGTGCAACAGCACCACCGCGTGACGAGGCGGCCCTCCCGCCGGCAACCACAGCGTCGCGGACAAGGTGACGTCGCCGCTGCGCAACGAGAGCTCCTCGGTGCGCACCGGCACGGGCTCCAGCACGAGCGCCCCGGCGGCCACTCCGCTCAACGTCAACGTCGGCGCGCGCCACACGGCCAGCGCCGCGGGCCGGCTGCCCTCCAGCGACCACAACCCCTCGCCCCGAGGCTCCAGCCGCCAACGCCGCCGCGAGGCGAAGTCCATCAAGAAGGCAGACGACGCGTCCCGGCCCACCCGCACCAGGCCCCCATCGGGACGCCGCCACGCTCCCGCGAACGGCGGAGGCGCGTCAGCCACCACGGGCGACGCCGCCAGCGCCACGCTCCCGGAGAGCAGCAGCCCCAGGCCCACCACGACACTCACACCCATCCTCGACAACCGCACCTCCCGAAGCCGTGCTCCTGTTCAAGCCGACCTGGAGCCCAGGAGCAACCTCGCGTCACGCTCCCGCGAACACATGTGGACCGCTGGACATCCGCGCCCTGTCAGCGCCGCAGGTGGTGCTCGAAGAACATCGACGTCTCCGCCCAGGCCATCGCCGCCGCGCGCTCGTCGTAGCGCTGGCCGGACGGGTTGGCGAACGCATGCTCCCCTTCCAGCTCGACGATGCGGTGGCGCACCCCCGCCGCGTTCAACGCCTCCCGGAACTCTTGCACCGTCTCGGGCGGAATCGACGCGTCCTTCGTCCCGAAGATGCCCAGGAGGGGCGCCCGGATGGCCGCCAGCTCCTGAGGGTCCGTCACCGGGTTGCCATAGTAGATGACCGCCGCGTCCAGCTCCGGAATCGCCATGGCCGCATGCAGCGACCAGCTCCCACCGAAGCACCAGCCCAGGCTCCCCGTGCGAGTCGCGCGCACCCGCGAGTCCGCCTGGAGGAACACGTGCGCCGCCTTCAGCACCTGCATCCCACGCGCCGGGTCCACCGCCTTGAGCAGCGCGAGCGCCTCATCCGACGTGGTGGCCACCTTGCCGCCATACAGGTCCACCGCCAGCGCCGCGTAGCCGTTGGCCGCCAGCCGATCCGCCCAGTGTCGGATGTGAGGATTCAGGCCCCACCACTCGTGGATGAGCAGCACGGCGGGCAGCGGCGCCTTCGCGTCGGGCGGCAGGCTCAGGTACGCCTTCGTCCCGGCCACCTCCACCTCCTGGCCCAGGAGCTCCGGCGGCGCGTCACCGCGCAGGGTGTGCATCGCCTTGAACTCAGCCTCGGAGACCGCGCCCGTGGACGACGGCTCGCGCAGCACCTCGTGGGGCCTGCCCCGCGTGCAACCTCCCACCATCAACAACGCGCCCAACAGCAGCAGGTGACGGTGCATCGAGTTCCTCCCTCGGCGTGTGGCGCTCCGAGCGCCCCAAACGAAGAGGGCTGGCAAGGGATTCCCCTGGCCAGCCCTCCTCTCTCCCGCTCCGAGTGGAGCAGGGAGGTGACTACTTCTTCTGCGCGGCCGACGGAGGCGTCGCGGGAGCACCCGGCGCACCCGGCGCGCCAGCAGCAGGCGCCTCGGGGGGCTTGACGATCTCCAGCAGCTCCACCTCGAACACCAGGGCCGAACCACCCGGGATGTTCGGGGGCGCGCCGCGGTCGCCGTAGGCGATGTCGGACGGGCACACCAGCTTGGCCTTGCCGCCGACCTTCATCTTCTGCACGCCCTCCGTCCAGCACTTGATGACGCCCTGGAGCGGGAACTGCGTGGGCTCGCCCCGCTTGTAGGAGCTGTCGAACTCCGTGCCGTTGGGCAGCGTGCCCTTGTAGTGGACCTTCACGATGTCCGTGGCCTTCGGGGAATCACCCGTGCCCGCGGTCAGCTCCTTGTAGACGAGACCCGACTCGGTCTTCGTCGCGCCGGACTCCTTCGACGCCTCGTCCAGGAACTTCTTGGAGTTCTCCTTCTCCTTCTCCGCCTTCTGGGTGCTGCGCGCGCGCGCCAGCTCCTGCAGCTTCGGCCCGTACGTCTCCAGCTCCACCGCGGGCTTCTCGCCCTTGACCTGCGCGGTGAGGCCCGCCTTGACGTACTCCAACTCCTCCGGAGTCATCTCGAACACGCTGATGCTCTTGCCGATGGACAGGCCGAGCGCGTACAGCGTCTTCTGGTCCTCGCTCTGCGGGGTGGCCGCCGCGCCCGGCGTCGTCGCCGTGGCACTGCCATCCTTCGCACCCTGAGGCTGGCACGCCGCCACGCTCAGCATCATCGCAACCAGACACATCTTCCGCATGTGTTTGCCCTTCCTTGGCTTGCAGCGGCAGCGAACCCGCTGCCAGTCACAGTTCCGGAGGGGCGACTTACTACAGAAACGCGCGTTCATCTGCTCGCCGGCACCACCTGGACGCTCAACAGCGCCAGACTTTGGCCTTCATTCCATCTGGGTGGGATATTTCTCCACCCGACGTCTTCGTCGCCCGGACTCAGGGTGACTCGGACGGACCTGCATCCGAGGGGGGCGCCTCCAGGTACGCCAGCAGGGGCTCGCGCAGGGGGCCCAGGCGTTTGTAGCCGCTCATGTCATCGGGGACGGTGCGCAGCACCTGGGCCAGGCGGCGGCGGCGCTCGGGCGTGGGCACCTCGCCGGCGACGGGTGCCAGGTACGTGTGGATGGTGAAGAGGACGGCGCCGGACTCCGGGAGGCGGCTGAGCGTCTGGCGCTCCAGGCGCAGGAAGCAGCGCTCACCGGCGTTCTGGGGGGTGAGGCCGTCGAAGAGGTGCAGCCACTCCGCCCGCGCGTGGGGCTCCATGCACAGCCGGTCCGTGACGGTGAGGGCCCAGTTGCAGCGCGTGACGGTGCGCCCCGGCTTGAGGCCCTCCATCAACCGCAGCGTGGCGGCGCCCACCTGCTCGGCGAAGCGCGGCACCGGTGCGTGGACCTCCAACAACGGCCGGCCCAGCTTCTGGTCCAGGCACCACCCGGAAGGAAAACAGAGCTGGCCGGCGACCAGCGGAAAACCCTCACGCGCGCCGTCGAGCACCAGCAGATCCTCCTGCACCTGCCGGCCCACCCAGTCCAGCGGCGCCAGGGGCAGGCTTTCCGCGTCTCCCGGCACGAAGCGGGAATCCGTGCCGAGCAGCGCGTTGCGCCAGTGCCAGCGTCCACCCTCGCCTTCGAGCCGCGTGAAGTGAGCGGGCGACTCGTCCGCCATGCGCGTCAGTAAAAGCCTCAAAACCTCCCATTGAAGCGGCTCCGTTCCTGGCAATGCCTGGAATCGCGCGCGGAAATCCTCGCGCAGCAGCGACGCCTTCAACGCCAGCTCAGCCGCATAATGCGGTGCGTCTATCTCGATGAGTGTTTCACCTGCCCGCAGGGCGCGTACTCCAAGTGCCGTCGCATAGGTGTCCTGCTCGAAGGGGAAGTAGGGCAGCACGAGGGACGCATCTCCTGACCCGCGAAAATACAGGCTCCATTCCATTGCACATCGCACCGCGTCACGAAACCCAGGCGTGGAGGAATTCCTCACCGAACGCTTGAGGTCGGGCGGCGCGGAGACGAGTATTCGCGCATCCCTCGCCGCGCTTCTCAGCATCGCACTCATGTGAGTCGAAGAGGCGCGCCTTTCCGCAGGAGGAAACCTGATGAACCGTCTGCCGCTTTCGCGCGTGTCACGTGCCGTGCTCGTCGCCACGCTGGGTCTGCTCGCCATTCCCGCATGCTCGGATGATGACGATGACCGGACGTTCGCGAGCGCCAACCCGGACCCGGGCCCCGGTGTGCCGGACTCGGGCACGCCGGATTCGGGGACCCCGGACTCCGGGACTCCTGACTCAGGTACCGTGTGGCCCGCCGAGTTCTCATGTACCGACGCCCAGCGGACGACGGTGACCTTCAATCCGGGTCAGGAGCAGGCGCTGCAGAACGAGGTCAATGAGCTCAAGCCCTGCACCACGATTCAGCTGGGCGCGGGCACGTTCCGCTTCGACAACGCGGTGACCATCCGCCAGGACGGCATCACCATCGTCGGCGCGGGCCGGGGCGCGCAGGGTGAGGCCACCGGTGGCACCGCCAGCACCGTGCTGGACTTCTCCAACGCCGCCTCCAACACCAACGGCATGGACGTGATTGGCAAGCTGTTCACCGTGCGCGACCTGGCGCTGTGGAACGCGAAGAAGGACGCGCTGCGCGTGGAGAACTCCGCCAACGTGTTCATCCAGCGCATCCGCACCGAGTGGGCGCAGGAGAACAACCCGGACAACGGCAAGTACGGCATCTACCCGGTGAAGTCGCGCTACGTGCTCGTCGAGGACAGCGAGGCGTACAACGCCGCCGACGCCGGCATCTACGTGGGCCAGACGCGCTACACCATCGTCCGCCGCAACATCGCGAAGAAGAACGTGGCGGGCATCGAAATCGAGAACACGAAGTACGCCTATGTGGAGGGCAACACGGCCATCGACAACACCACGGGTCTGGTGGTGTTCGACCTGCCGGGCAACCCCATCAAGGGCACCGACATCCTCATCACCAAGAACATCATCACCGGCAACAACCGCCCCAACTTCGCGTCGGTGACGACCAGCAGCAGCACGGTGTCGCAGGTGCCGGCGGGCACGGGTACGTTCATCCTGGCGTCGCGCCGGGTGGAGTTCGTGGGCAACACGTGGGGTGACAACGAGACGGTGGACATCGCGGTGCTCAGCGGCCTGTCCATCGAGCCCAACCCCGTCCTGTGGGCGGCGGCCTTCTACAACTTCGCCAGCGCGGACGTGAGCATCCACGACAACACCTTCACGGGTGGCAGCGGCGGCAACATCGACCATGGCGCGCCGAGCATGACGCTCCGCCCGCTGGGCTTCCTGATGTCCAACCTCTACGCCTACGGCAAGGCCGTGCACGGCGTGGAGCGGGTGGAGCACGTGCTGTGGGACGGCATCGACCCGTATCCGCGCAACGAGACCATCGCCAACGGCGTCAACATCTGCTTCGTCAACAACACGCTGCCGGCGTCCTCGAAGGAGTCCGTGGTGGACCTGGACCTGATGGCCGTGACGGCGAAGCTCACCGCGACGACGCCCGACCCGACGGGTGCCTGGGCGGAGACGCGCCGCTACAACCAGGGCGTGGCGCCGTTCAACTGCTCGGGCTTCAGCCCCGCGCTGGCGCTTCCCTGAGCAGCGGTTCAAGGACTGACTCGCCATGCGCGCGCCGTACATGACTCGCCTGGGCCTCGCCGCGGTGCTGTTCGCCGTGGCGGTGGCCGCCTGCTCGGGTGGAAACGATGACCCACCGGGCGGCGACAACCCGCCTGACTCGGGGAACCACGACAGCGGCACCCCGGATGCGGGTGACTCTGGCACTCCGTCCACACCCGACGCGGGGCCGGACGCTGGACCGGATGCCGGTGAACCCGACGCCGGAGTGGATGCGGGGACGGACGCGGGCACTCCCGATGCGGGGCTGCCCGAGGGCACCGTCACCATCCCCAACAAGCTGTCGGAGCTGGGGCTGTTCACCGGGAGCCCGGCGACCAGCGACTTCCAGCCCGTGGCGGGCAACATCCCCTACGAGCTGACCACGCCGCTGTTCTCCGACTACTCGCTGAAGTCCCGCACGCTGTACGTGCCCGCGGGCAAGGCGGCGGTGTACTCGGCGTCGGACGTGTTGGATTTGCCGGTGGGGACCATCATCACCAAGACGTTCGCGTTCCCCGCCGACTTCCGGGAGCCGGACAAGAACGTGCGCCCCCTGGAGACGCGCATCCTGGTGCGGCAGCCGGGCGGCTGGGAGGCGTATCCCTACGTCTGGAATGACGCGCTGACGGAGGCGGACAAGGCCGTGGGCGGCAAGGTGTTCAAGAACTTCGAGTTCATCGACGCCCAGGGCGTGGCGAAGAGGTTCGACTACCTGGTGCCCCAGCGCAACCAGTGCCAGAAGTGCCACCACGTGGTGGACGAGCAGGACAACCAGCAGCTGCTGCCCATCGGCGTGAAGGCCCGGTATCTCAACCGGGACCATGTCTACGACGGACAGACGCTCAACCAGCTCCAGCACCTGGCGGACCTCGGGAAGCTGACGGGGTTGCCTCCCGCCATCCAGATTCCTCGCGCGCCGGACGCCTTCAACACGGCGGAGGCGAGCCTGGAGATTCGCGCGCGCACCTACCTGGATATCAACTGCGCGCACTGCCACAACCCGAAGGCGCAGCCCGGCATCACCAGCCGGCTGTTCCTGGACATCAAGACGACGGACGAGTTCAGCCTGGGCCACTGCAAGCGGCCGGGCTCCGCGGGCAACGGCGTGGGCGGTGAGTTCGACATCGTCCCCGGAGACCACTCCACGTCCATCCTCTGGTACCGCATGAACACCGAGGAGTCGGGAAAGATGATGCCGGAGATTGGCCGCGCCCTGCGCCACGACGCGGGCTCGCAGCTCATCGCCGACTGGATTGACGCCATGACGCCCCGCACCTGCAAGTAGGGCGACACGCGTGTCGACTGACAGCCCCCTTCGTGCCTTCCGGGCGCGGAGGGGGCTTTCCTTTTGAAGAGGCGTCCGCGAGGGACGGCGACTTTCGGCGGGGGTGCCGCATAATCCCGGGCGAATGTCCCTTCCCACCCTGGCCCGAACGGCCGGCCTCCTCCTCGCGCTGGCCGTGTTCGCCTCGTGTCGCATCGAGTCCGCCGCGCCCTCGTCCGGCGCCACCCTCTCCCACGAGGGCGCCCCGTCCGGCGAGGTCTGGGTCTACACGTCCATGTACCAGCACGTGCTGGACGCGCTGGAGCCGCTGCTGAAGAAGAAGCTCCCCGGCGTCACGGTGCGCTGGTACCAGGCCGGCAGCGAGAAGGTGGCCAGCCGGGTGGAGGCCGAGCGCGCCGCCGGCGCCGTGCGCGCCGACATCCTCTCCGCGTCGGACCCGTTCTTCGTCGAACGGCTGGCACGCTCCGGCGCCTTCCTGCCCTATGCCTCCCCGCATGTGCTGCGCGTCCCACGCTCGCTGCTGGATTTGGACGCCCGCCATGCCTCCATCCGCGTGTCCACCATGGTGCTGGTGCACCGCGAGGACTCCCCTCCTCCGCCCACGTCCTTCGCGGCGCTGGTGGACGGGACGTGGACGGGGCGGGTGGCCATCGGCGACCCGCTCACGTCGGGCACGGCCTTCACCTGGGCGGTGTTCTGTCAGTCGAAGTATGGCGATGGGTACTTCACCGGCCTGCGCGAGCGCGGCGCCATCGTCGCGGGCGGCAACGCGGCGGTGCTCCAGAAGGTGGAGAGCGGCGAGGCGGACGCGGGCGTGCTGCTGCTGGAGAACGCGCTCACGGCCCGCTCACGCGGCAGTCGGATTCGCGTGGTCTGGCCCTCCGACGGCGCCGTCACCATCCCCGGGCCGGTGGCCCTCTTCGCGACGACGCCCAACCCCGTGGCCGCGAAGGCGGTGGTGGACGTGCTCCTGTCTCCCGAGGGCCAGCGCCTCATCGTCGAGAAGGGTGACATGCACGCGGTGGATCCACGCCTCCCGGGCCCCGGCGGCGAGCCCGGCGTGGACACCCTGCTGACACGCACGCAGCCGTGGACACCCGCGCTGACGGAAGAGGGCCTCACGCGCGGTGGCGTCATCAAGGAAGCCTTCAGCCGGGCCTTCTCGAAATGAGCCCCCCGGCGCGGTGGCTCGGGCTGTTCGCGTGGCTTGTGCCCCTGGTCCTCTTCGCGGTGGGCCCGGTGGTGCTGCTGCTCGCGCGCGGCGCGGGAGCCCCGGGAACGCTCGGCTGGGATTGGTTGGCCTCGGAGGCGGGCGCGCTGGGCAACACGCTGGCCATCTCCGGCGGGGCGGCGGTGCTCGCACTGGTCCTGGGCACGCCCCTGTCGCTGTTGCTGTTCCGCACGGACCTGCCGCTGCGCGGCGCCTTCACCGTCCTCTTCACCCTGCCCTCGGCGATTCCCGCGTTCATCTGGGGCATGGGTTGGCTGTCATTGGCCAGTCCGCGCGCGGGCTATCTCAACCGGCTGCTGGGTGAGGGCACGCTCGACATCCACGGCCCGGTGGGCATCGCCTTCGTGGAGGGCCTGTCCGGACTGCCGCTGGTGCTGCTGGCGGGCGCGGCGGCCTTGCGACGCGTGGACCCCGCGTTGGAGGAGGCCGCGCGCGTGTGCGGCGCCTCGCCCGCGCGGGCCCTGCTGACGACGACGGTGCCGCTGGTGCTCCCCTCGCTCCTGTCCGGCGCGGTGATGGTGTTCCTGATGGCGGCGTCGTCGTTCGGCGTGCCGTACCTGCTGGGGGTGTCCGCGTCTCCGCCCACGCGCGTGCTCACCACGCGCATCTACGAACTCGTGCTGCTCGGGGACGAGGGCCTGGGCCGGGCCTCCGCGCTCGCGCTCGCGCTGCTCTTGCTCACTCCGCTGTCCCTGCTGGCGACGTGGGCCCTGGGCCGCTCGGGCCGCGTGCGGCTGAGCACGGGCAAGGGCCTGGCCTCGCGTCCCCTGTCCCTGGGCCGCGCGCGCACCGGGGCCACCGTGGGGGTCGCGAGCACGTGCGCGCTGCTCGTGTTGCTGCCGCTCGCCGCCATCCTGCTCACCTCGCTCCAGCGCAGCTTCGGGGCGAGGCTTGCGTGGGAGGAGCTCACGCTCGCGCACTGGTCCGGCGTCCTGCTGGAGCCGCGCACCCTGCGCGCCACGGGGCTCAGCCTGCTGCTCGCGACGGGAGCGGGCGCGCTGGTGTGTGGGCTGGGGCTCGCCGCGGCCCTGCTCCAGCGGGCCTTCCGCCGACTCGGCGCGGGCGTGGAGGCCGTCGCCGTATGGCCCTATGCGGTGCCCGGCACGGTGCTGGCCCTGGCGCTGCTGCTCGCCTTCTCGCGGGACTGGCGCTTCATTCTCGTGGACAAGGTGGCCTTCGTGCTCGCGCTGGCGCACACGCCGTGGCTGCTGCTCATCGCCTATGCGGCGAAGTACCTGGCGCTGGGGACGCGCAACAGCGCGGAGGCGCTGGCCCAGTTGGACCCGTCCCTGACGGAGGCGGCGCGCATCAGCGGAGCGGGGCCGCTGAGGGCCTTCGTCGACGTGCCCCTGCCGCTCCTGCGGCCCGCGCTCACGGTGGCCTTCATCCTGGCCTTCCTCTCGTGCGCGACGGAAATCACCATGTCCGTGTTGCTGGTGCCCGCGGGCTCGGAGGTGCTGGGCAAGCTGCTGTTCGACCTGCAGAGCTACGCGGACCCCGCCGCGGCGGCGGTGCTGGCCTGCGCCTTCGTCGCGCTGGTGGTGCTGGGACAAGCGGTGCTCGCGCTGGTGGCCCGGCGCGCGGCGGAGGCGCGGTGATGGCGGCGATTTCGTTGGAAGGGTTGTTCAAGTCCTACGGCGCCACGCCCGTGGTGCGCGGCCTGAGCCTGGAGGTCCGTGAGGGCGAGCTCGTCTCGCTGCTGGGCCCTTCCGGCTGCGGCAAGACGACGACGCTGCGGATGCTCGCGGGCCTGGAGCACCCCGACACGGGCGTCATCCGCATTGGCGGGGAGATGGTGGCGGGGCCGGGCGTGCGCGTGCCGCCCGAGCGGCGCGGACTGGGCATGGTGTTCCAGGGCTACGCCGTCTGGCCGCACCGCTCGGTGGAAGAGAACGTGGCCTATCCGCTGACGCTGCGTCGCATGTCGAAGACGGAGGTCGCCGCGAAGGTGCGCGAGGCCCTGCGTTGGGTCCGCCTGGAGGCGCTGGCGACTCGAAGGCCCCACGAGCTGTCGGGCGGACAGCTTCAGCGCGTGGCCCTGGCGCGCGCCCTGGTGGCCAGCCCCCGCGTGCTGCTGCTGGACGAGCCGCTCTCCAACCTGGACGCGGCGCTGCGTGAGGAGCTGCGCGCGGAGCTGGCGGCCCTGCGCGCGCGGCTGGGCACCACGCTCGTCTTCGTCACGCATGACCAGGGCGAGGCGCTCGCGCTGTCGGACCGCATCGCGGTGATGAACCAGGGCGTGCTGGAGCAGGTGGACGCGCCCGAGACGCTGTATCGCGAGCCGGCCACGCCCTTCGTCGCGGGCTTCGTCGGCGGAGCGAACGTCCTCACCGGCGAGGTGCGCGAGGGCGCCTTCCACACCGCGCGGAGCGGCACGGTGTTCCAACTGCCCGCCGACACCTCAGCACCCCCGGGCCCCGCGACCCTGGTCGTGCGGCCCGAGGACCTGGCGCTCGGTGAACAGGGCACCCCTCTGCCCCTCTCCGCGCGCCTGTTCCTCGGACACGCCGCCGAGTACCGCTTCCCCGTCGACGGCACCCTGCTGCGCGTGGTGGCCCCACCACTTGAAGTGCGCCCGGGTCAGACACTCAAAGTCCAACTCCGCAAGGCGCGCCTGTTCTCCGTCGGCTGAGATTTCGAGAGTCTTCGGAGGAGTCGCCCTGGATGATTCCGGACTCGTTGATTGAAAAACGAGGCTCCGACAACAATCCCGTGTCCCCCCGGTATTCGGAGTCACCTTGCCCCGTCACATCACCCTGCTCGCGCTCCTCGTGCTGTCCCTCGGCCTCTCCGCCTGCACCGAGGACGACGTCTGTACGGAGATTTCCACCTGCGGCTCGTGCGCGAGTGAGTACGTCGCCAATGCCTGCAAGTGGTGCCCGTCCGACAGCACCTGCTCCGCGTATGGTGAGAACAGCTCGTGCTCGTACTCGGAGCTGAAGGACGACGCGGACGAGTGTGGCGGCACGTCGGGCTCGTGCACCAGTCCGTACTCGGGGCCGGCGGCGGACCCTCAGTCCTCCGCGTTCTGCCAGGCCGCGTACCACTACGGCTGCCAGGGCAACACGTTGAAGCGCAACGACAACTGCCGCGTGTACGCCCAGTTCGAATCAGACAATCCGGGCATGCCTTCCTGCCCCTACTGCCCCTGAGCCGATAGGTTCGAGGAATCCATGAGCGACGAAAACCCGAGCATCCTCTCTCACGTCTCCGTCGGAACGAATGACTTCGCCCGCGCGGTGGCCTTCTACGACCAGGTGCTCGCCACGCTGGGCTGTCGTCGGGTGCTCGACTTCCCCAACGCCGTGGCCTACGGCAAGCAGTTCCCGGAGTTCTGGGTGCAGATGCCCCTCGACGGACAGCGCGCCACCGTCGGCAACGGCACGCACTTCGGCTTCATCGCCACCTCGAAGCAGATGGTGCACGCCTTCCACGCGGCCGCGCTCGCGGCGGGAGCCACCGACGAGGGCGCCCCCGGGCCGCGCCCGCTCTACGGCGAGCCCTACTACGGCTGCTTCGTGAGGGACCCGGACGGCCACAAGGTGGAGGCGTCCTTCTGGGATGCCTCGCTGGGCGACGCGCACGGCGCCTGAAGCAGCCCCCCACCCACGAGGGGCGCGGGCCCGTGCGAGGAGGACTCGTCGGGCCCGCGGGGGTTCGTTCAGCGGGCGGCGGAGGGCACCGCGGGCTCGGCGTCATGGCGGTAGATGACGCCCTCCTTCATCACGAAGAACACGGCCTCCGTCTTCCGGATGTCCTGGAGCGGATTGCCCGGCACCGCCACCACGTCCGCCAGCTTCCCCGGCTCCAGCGTGCCCAGCGTGGCGGACACGCCCAGGAGCTCCGCCGCGTGCACCGTCGCCGCGCGCAGGGCCTCGGCCGGCGCCATGCCCGCTTCCACCAGCAGCGCGAACTCGCCCGCGTTGCGCCCATGCTCGAAGACCCCCGCGTCCGTGCCGAAAGCGATGCGCACGCCCCGCGCAATCGCCTTGCGCAGCGACTGCTTGCGCGCCTCGTCCACCGCGCGCACCTTGCGGATGTTGTCCTCCGGCAGGCGGCCCTGGTCCGCGCGCTCCTTCACGCCCTGGAAGGCCATGGCGGTGGGCACGAACCAGGTGCCCTTGCGCTTCATCAAGTCGAGCGCCTCGTCATCCAGCAGCGAGCCGTGCTCGATGGAGTCCACGCCGGCGCGGATGGCCCGCTTGGCGCCCTCCGCGCCGTGGGCATGCGCCGCCACCTTGCGCTTGCGCGCGTGCGCCTCATCCACAATCGCATCCAACTCCGCCTGCGTGAGCTGCGGCGAGTCCACATCCGAGTTGAGGCTCAGCACGCCGCCCGTCGCGCACACCTTGATGAGGTCCGCGCCGTACTTGAGCGTGTCGCGCACCTTCGCGCGCAGCGCCTCCGGCCCGTCCGCCACGCCCGCGCCCGTCTCGTCCGCCAGCACGCCCTTGCGCCAGGAGTTGCCCTCGTCGCAGTGGCCACCCGTGGTGCCCAGCCCCGCCGTGGCCGTCAGCATGCGCGGCCCCACCACCGTGCCTCGGCGGATGGAGTTGCGCAGCCCCACGTCGATGAAGTCTCCGGCGCCCAGGTTGCGCACGGTGGTGAAGCCCGCCATCAGCGTCGCGCGCACGCGCGGCAGGGACTCCAGCGTCTGCTCCGGAATGGTCCGCTGGAGCGAGTCGATGACGTCCTGCCTCCAGTCCTCGCCCGGCTCGCCCGTCAGGTGCGTGTGCGAGTCCATGAAACCGGGCAGCAACGTGGCATCCCCCAGCTCCACCACGCGCGCGCCCTCCGGCGCCTTCGCGCCCGCGCCCACCGCCGCCACCTTGCCGTTCGTCACCACCACCACGCCCGGCGTGACGAGCCTCCCCGTCTTCGCGTCGAACAGGCGCGCGGCCTTGAGCACGTAGGCCCGGGGCGGCTCGGCCGCGGAGGAAGGGAGTCCCAACAGCAGGCAGGCCACGAGGAGCGCACGTCTCATGGGGCCCATTGCCCTCCGCTCCCCCCACCCGAGTCAAGCGCCCGGGTGCATTCCCACCGTGAGCGCACCGCGCGCTCACGGAAGAAGCCGGAAGCCCCCTACACCTCGCGGAGCTTCCAGGTGCCTCGCCGGAAGAGGATGGCGGAGACGATGGCCAGCATGGAGAAGGCCACCGTGAGGGCCAGGAAGACGCCCGAGGGCCCCATCCCGACAGGCCCCGACAACACCCACGCCAGCGGCAGCTCGAGCAGCCAGAAGCAGAAGATGTTGATGAGGGTGGGCGTGGCGGTGTCCCCCGCGCCGTTGAACGACTGCGTGAGCACCATGCCGAAGGCGTAGAAGAGGAAGCCTCCGCTGATGATGCGCAGCGCGTGGGCCCCGTAGTCCACCACCGCCGCGTCGGGCGAGAAGGCGCTCACCAGGGGCTGGGCGAAGACGATGAACAACAGCCCCAGCGAGCCCAGGAAGACGGCGTTGATGACGCCCGCGGTCCACACCGCGCGCTCACCGCGCTCCGGCTGCTTCGCCCCCAGGCTCTGCCCCACCAGCGTGGCCGCCGCGTTGGCCAGGCCCCACGAGGGCAAGAGCGCGAAGAGGACGATGCGCATGGCGATGGTGTAGCCCGCCACCGCCGCGCTGCCGAACGTCGCGACGATGCGCGCCAGCACCACCCAGCTCGTGGTGTTCACCAGCGACTGCGCCGTGCCCGCGCCGGACAGCTTCAGCATGGCCAGCATCGTCCCAGGCTCCAGCCGCAGGTGCTCGCGGCGCACCTGGAGCCGCCCGCTGCCACGCGCCAGCCGGTAGAGCTGGTACACCACGCCGCAGCTGCGGCCGAACGTGGTGGCGACCGCGGCGCCCATGACGCCCAGCTCCGGGAAGGGCCCCAGGCCGAAGATGAGCATGGGCGCCAGGACGATGTTGATGGCGTTGGCCAGCCACAACACGCGCATGGCGATGGCCGCGTCCCCCGCGCCCCGGAAGATGGCGTTGATGAGGAACAGCAGCAGCACGCTGCCCATGCCGCCGAGCATCACCTGTGTGTAGCGCACGCCGTGCTCCAGCACCCACGGCGAGCCGCCCATCAGCTCCATCAACGGCCGGGCGAACACGACGCCCGCCACCGCCACGGGAATGGCCAGCAGCACCCCCAGGCCAATGGCTTGCACCGCCGTGCGCGCGGCCCGCTCCGGGTCCTTCTCACCGATGCGGCGCGACACCAGCGCCGTGGCGCCGATGCTCAGACCCGCCGCCGCCGCGTAGATGATGGTGAGCAGCGACTCCGTCAGGCCCACCGTCGCGACGGCATCCGCGCCCAGCCGCCCGACGAAGAACACGTCCACCACGGCGAAGATGGACTCCATCACCATCTCCAGCACCATGGGGACCGCGAGCAGGAAGATGGCCCGCTTCACCGGCAGACCCGTGAGGTCCCGCTCGGTGCCATGCATGGCTTCCTTCAGCGAAGCCCAGAGCCCCACCGCGGGTTCCCGCGACGACGGCGCATCCACCTCCGACATTTCCGGCCTCCATGCCGCCCCGAACCTGGGCCCTTCTGGCAGGAAGGCGCGGGCGCGTCCAGGGACGGCCGCCGCCGTCATCGGCTGACCCCGGGCCCGGAGCACGGCGGACGGACGAGCGGGCGGGCCCTTGTCCTTCGCGCCCGGACGAGCGTGCGTGGAAGTCTCTTGCCCCGTACCGGAGGCGGAGCCCCGAGGGCTCGGTCGTCCTGCCTCGAACACCCATCCAGCGCCGGCGGGCCGTCCTTCTGTCCCGGGCCGAGGTGTAGCTTGCCTCCACTCATGGTGACGAGCTTTTCGCGTGTGGCACCTTCCACGGACCCCAGTCAGGGCGCCGCTCATTTCCGTCTGGCCAGCAGTGCGCGCGTGCTGGGACGCATGCACCTGGGACCGGGGGTCCACGTCGCACAAGGCGCGGTGGTGTGCTCTCCAGAAGGCTCGGTCCAACTGGGCGCGGGCTCCGCGGTCCGGGAGAACGCCGTGGTCATCGGCACGGCCCGACACCCCGTCGCGGTGGGAGAGAAGACCGCGCTCGGTCCGAGGAGCCTCATGCTCGGCGCATCCGCGGGCCACCTGTGTGACGTGGGCGCTGGCGCCATCCTCATGCCCGGCGCGCAGCTGGGAGACCGCTGCCTCGTGGCGGATGGCACGCTGGTGCCCGCGGGCATGTTCGTGCCCTCCGATTCCGTCGTCGTGGGGCGGCCCGCCCGGGTCGTCCGCCGGGTCGACACCGGCGACCTGGAGCGGCTGCGCACCGCGCGAGGCGGCACCCTCTCGCTGCCCGAACAACCCCTCACCCCCTTCTTCGCGAGAGACCGCGCCGAGGACGCCCCCATGGGACAGCTGTACTCCTTCCGAGACAAGCACCCGCTCGTCCACCCCACCGCCACCCTCTTCTCCACCTGCGAGGTGACGGGAGACGTGCTCATCGGACCGGGCGCCATCATCGGCCCCGGTGTGAGAATCGTGGGCGAGTCCCACGTCCCGCTGCGCATCGGCGCGGGGGTGCGCATCCACGCCAACGCGGTGGTGCACCTGCAGCCGGGCGGCTCGCTCGTCATCGAGGACGGCGTCTTCATCGGGCCAGGCTGCCTGGTGCACGCCTGCTTCGTGGGCGCGGGGACGGTGGTGGAGCCAGGCGCCATCCTCTGCGACCGCAGCCGCCTGGGCCGGGGCTGCATCGTCGGCGCGGGCAGCCTCGTCCGCGCGGGGACCCTGTTCCCGGACGCGGCGCAGGTGGACGGCTTTCCCGCGGTGCAGACGGGCTTCCTCTCCGCGCTGCCACCCGCGCCCGTCTGGGCCCTGCGGCCCGAGGACCTGCCCGAGCTGCGCCGCGTGAGCTGAAGACCGTGTCCGGCGGGCGCGCCACACCCGGAGGCCGGGCGAGGCCCCGGCGGGTCGCCCGTCAGCGCGTGCGCCGCGCGTGCCGTAAGGCACCTCCGTCCAAATCGTGAAGGAAGCGGGAAGCCGCGCGGGGAGTGGCCGGGTGGGCCTGGCCGCGCGGGGACCGGACGGAGGGCTTTCACGGCGAGGGCGAGATGTGGCAGGCGCCGGGCACCGAAGGACTTCAGGAGATTCATCGAGGACGCCGCTACGTCGTCCTGCGGACCTGGGGACAGGACGGCAGACCCCTCGTCATCAAGCAGGTCCGCCGAGGTCCGCTCGCCGTCGGCAGCGGCCCCATGCTGCGCCACGAGGACGCGCTCCTGCGCGAGCTGCGCGACGCGGTGCCGGACATCTCCCGCGTCGTCTCGCTCACCGAGGAGCCCTCGCAACCGCTCGCGCTCGTCCTGGAGGACGCCGGGCCCCACAACCTCCAGGAGTGGCTGCATCGCAGGCCGGTGGGCGTGGAGGTCTTCATGGAGCTGGCCCTGCAGCTCGCCGGCATCCTCTCCCGCCTGCACCAGCACCACGTCATCCACCGCGACCTCAACCCCACCAACCTCGTGATGAGTGCCAGCGGCCAGCGCCTCACGCTCATCGACTTCGACCTGGCCACGCGCGTCTCCGGACTCGCGCCCTCCGGGGACATGCCCGGAGAGCTCCAGTGGGCGCTGGCCTATATCGCCCCGGAGCAGACGGGCCGGATGAACCGGCTCATCGACCACCGCGCGGACCTCTACTCCCTGGGCGCGACGTTCTACGAGCTGCTCACGGGCCTGCCGCCCTTCACGTCCGCGGACCCCGTGGAGCTGGTCCACGCCCACCTGGCCCGGCATCCCGTGCCGCCCGCGTTCGCCAACCCCGCCGTCCCTCGCGTCGTCTCCGACATCGTCCTCAAGCTGCTCGCGAAGATGCCCGAGGAGCGCTACCAGAGCGCCGACTCCCTCCTCGTGGACCTCCAGGAGGTCCGCCGCAGGAAGGGCGCGGACCTGTCCGACGACTTCGAGCTGGGGCGGCTGGACCTGGCCCGCCAGCTGTCCCTCCCCGAGCGGCTGTATGGCCGCGAGCCGCAGCAGGCCGAGCTGCGCGCGGCACGGGAGCGGGTGCGCCAGGGCACCAGCGAGCTGCTCCTCCTGTCCGGCGCGGCGGGCATCGGCAAGTCGGCGCTGGTCCACGAGCTGGCGCGAGACGCGGCGCGCGGCGACCGACTGCTGACCGGCAAGTTCAACCAGCTCCAGGGCAACGTGCCCTACTCCGCGTTCGTCCAGGCGTTCCAGGGCCTGCTGCGCGAGCTGATGGAGGAGGCCCCGGAGGCGCGGGACATCTGGCGTCAGCGGCTGCTCGGCGCCCTGGGCCCCCACGCCCGCGTCATCAGCGACGTCATCCCCGCGCTGGAGGAGCTGCTCGGCCCGCAGCCCCTGCCACCGAAGCTGGGACCGGTGGAGGCGTCCGCGCGCTTCCACCTGCTCTTCCAGTCCTTCGTGCAGGCGCTGGCGACGCCCCGCCACGTCCTGCTCCTCTTCCTGGATGACCTCCAGTGGGCGGACCCCGGCTCGCTCCAGCTCCTCAAGAGCCTCTGCGGAGACCCCGGCTCGCTCCACGTCCTCTTCGTCGGCGCCTGGCGCTCCCAGGAGGTCAGCCCCGAGCATCCGCTGCCGCGGCTTCTGCGCACGCTCGAGGAGCAGGGGGCGATTCCCTCCCACTCCTTCGAGCTGGCGCCGCTGGATGCCGCCGCCATCACCGCGCTGTGCGCGGACACCTTTCGCCGAGAGCCGTCGGAGGTGGCGCCCCTGGCGGAGCTGCTCCTGAACAAGACGGCGGGCAACCCGCTCTTCCTCACCCGCCTGCTGCGGCTCCTGCACACGTCCGGACTGCTGAACTTCGATTTGGAGCAGGGCACGTGGACGTGGGAGTTGGAGCGGCTGCGGCGCGTGGAGGTGACGGAGAACGTGGTGGAGCTGATGCTCGCCGCCATCCGTCGGCTGCCGGAGCGGGCGCAGTACGTGTTGGAGGTCGCCGCCTGTCTGGGGGACCGGGTGGAGCTGGGCCTGCTGTCATCACTCGTCGACGAGCGCGCGACGGAGGACACGGCCTCCGCCTTGTGGAGCCTGCTGCGCGAGGGGCTGCTCATTCCGGAGAACGAGCCCTCGCGCCCGCAGGCGCGCACGGAGGACACCCCCATCACTCCCGAGGCCACGTATCGCTTCGCGCATGACCGCGTCCGACAGGCCGCGTACTCGCTGCTCACCGAGGACCAGCGCGAGGAGCTCCATCTGGCGGCGGGGCGCCAGCTCTTGCGCGGGGCGCGAGGGGACTTGCTCGAGGAGCGCCTCTTCGCGGTGGTGGACCACCTGTCTCGCGGCGCGCGCAAGCTCAGCGGCGCCGGGGAGAGACAGACGCTGGCGGAGCTGCTCTTTCGCGCGGGCCTCAAGGCCAAGGAGGCGTCGGCCTTCGGCGCGGCGCTGGTGTACCTCACGCGGGGCCTGGCCCTGCTGCCCCGCGAGGACTGGCCCCGGCGACACGAGCAGATCTTCCAGGTCCACAAGGAGGCGGCGGAGTGCGCCTACCTGTCCGGCAACGGGAAGCTGGCGGAGGAGCTGCTCCACACCGCCCACGAGCACGCCGCCTCCGCGCCGCGCAAGGTGGACCTGTACGTCCTCCAGGTGCTGGCGCTCCTGATGAACGGCCACTACGCGGAGGCCCTGCGCGCGGGCCAGGAGGGGCTGCGCCTGTTCGGAATGGAGCTGCCCGAACATGGCTACGCCCAGGCGCTCGCGTCGGAGCGGGCGCGGATGGAGCAACACCTGCGCGGGCGCGCGGTGGAGGAGCTGCTGGAGGCGCCCCTGCTGGAGGACCCGCGCCACCTGGCCTGCGTGCAGCTCCTGTCCGAGCTCGTCACGCCCGCGTTCTTCGTCGACCCGAACCTCTTCTCGTACCTCAACACCCTCGCCCTGGTGCTCACGCTGGAGCACGGCAACTCCCGCTGGGCGCCCGCGGTGTACGCCTGTCACGGGATGCTGCTCGCCAGCGAGGGCGACGCCGCGAGCGCCTATACCTGGTGCAACCTGGGCGTGGCGCTGGCGCGGCGGCTGGGTGACGCGCGCCAGGAGTGCCGGGCCCTCATCACGCTGACCCTCAACATCAATCACTGGCGCGCGCCCCTGCGCACCAACCTGTCGCTCTTGCGGCGCGCCGTCACCACGGGGCTGGCCAGTGGAGACCTCCAGTTCACCAGCTACGCGCTCACCACCGTCGTCTCCACCGAGCTGGCCATGGGCACCGAGCTGGTCCGCGTCCTGGGCTCCATCGACACCAGCCTGTCCTTCGCGCGCCGCGCGGGCGTCCAGGTGATGGCGGACGTGTCCATCCTCTCCCGTCAGGCCATTCGCGCGCTCCAGGGCCGCACCCACCAGCTCGCCCGACTCAGCGACGACGACTTCAACGAGCAGGACTTCCTCGACTCGGGGCTGACGACGCACACCAGCCTCTATCTGCACGCCCTCTTGAAGCTGCTGGTGGCGTATGTGCTGGGCGACCTGGACGAGGCCCTGAAAATGTCGCGCGAGGCGCTGCCCTACGAGCACTTCGCGCAGGGCTTCTTCCGCAACGTCGACTTCAACGTGCTGACGTCGCTGACGCTGGCGGCGCGGGCCACCCGTCTTCCCGAGGAGCGCGAGGCGATGCTCGGCCTGCTCGCGGAGAACCAGCGGAAGCTCGGCGGCTGGGCGGAGACCTGCCCGGAGAACTTCCGCCACAAGCACCAGCTCGTCTCGGCCGAAGTGGCCCGCCTGGAGGGGCGGCACCTGGAGGCCATGGCCCTGTACGACAGCGCCATCGACGGGGCCCACACCGAGGGCTTCCTCCAGGACGAGGCCCTCGCGAACGAGCTGGCGGGGCGCTTCCACCAGCAGCTCCATCACAAGCGCTTCGCCACGCTCCACCTGCGCGCGGCCCTGGACGGCTACACGCGCTGGGGCGCGCAGGCCAAGGTGGTGCTGCTGGAGGAGGAGTTCCCCGAACTCAAGTCCCTGGTCGACCGCTCCTGGAGCGAGCCGGGCATCACCCCGACGAGGCCCGATGCCCCGGGCGCGTCGCTGGATTTGCTCACGTTGCTCAAGGCGTCGGAGACGCTGGTGGGCGAGGTGGTGCTGGACCGGCTCCTGGAGAAGCTGATGGCGGTGTGCTTCGAGGCCGCGGGCGCCACGCGGGGCGCGCTGGTCCTGGATGAAGCGGGCGCGCTCCGGGTCCGCGCCGTGGGCGCCATCTCCGAGCCCGTCAGCCTGGAGCGCACGCCCCTGGCGCATGCCAGCCAGGTGCCCATCACCCTGCTGGAGCACGCCTTCCGCACCGGGGAGACGCTGGTGCTGGCCGACGCCGCGCACCAGGGGCGCTTCGTCCAGGACGCCTATGTCCTCCGCCGCGCCGTGAAGTCCGCGCTGGCCATCCCCATCCAGCGCCATGGCAAGACGGTGGGCGTGCTCTACCTGGAGAACGACCTGGCCACCCGCGCCTTCACGCCCGAGCGCGTGGGGGTGCTGCGCACGCTGTCGTCGCAAATCGCCATCTCCCTGGAGAACAGCCGCCTGTTCGAGCAGCTCCATGTCGAGGTGCAGGAGCGCCGCCGCGCGGAGCGGGCCGTGCGCTTCCTGGCCGACTCCGGACTCGCGCTCGCGGAGTCGCTGGATTTGGAGCAGACGCTCGCGAAGGCCACGCGACTGGTGGTCCCCTTCCTCGCGGACTGGTGCATGTTCACCGTCGTCGAGCGAGGCGACACGCTGCGCACGCTGGCGGTGGCCCACGTGGACCCGGTGAAGGAGGCGCGCCTGCGCGAGCTGCTGGAGCACTACCCCGTGGACTGGACGTCTCCGCCCGCCGTCATCCACGCGCTGCGCACCGGCCAGCCCTTCCTGCGCGCGGACGTCACCGACTTCATGCTGCGCGAGCACGGCCACGGCCCGGAGTATGTCGAGCGCCTGCGCGAGCTGGGCTCACAGGCGGCCATGCACGTGCCGCTCATCGCCGGAGGCAGGACGCTGGGCGTCGCGACGTTCGTCTCCGGCACGCCCGGTCGCCGCTACAGCGAGGTGGACCTGGGCCTGGCGCAGGAGCTGGCCCGCCGCGCCGCCGTCTGCATCGACAACGCCCGCCTCTACCGCGAGTCCCAGGATGCCATCCGCCTGCGCGATGAGTTCCTCAGCGTCGCCTCCCATGAACTGAACACCCCGCTCACGTCGCTGCGCCTCATGGTGCAGACGCTCTTGCGTCACACGCCCCAGGGGCTGCCGCCCGTCGCCATCCGCGGACTCAAGACGCTCGACAGCCAGAGCCTGAAGCTGGCCACGCTGGTGGAGGAGATGCTCGACATCTCCCGCCTCCAGGCGGGGCGCCTGGATTTGCACCTGTCGCGCGTCGACCTCGTGGAGGTCCTCGGCGCCGTCACCCGGCGCATGCAAGAGCCCCTGAAGCGCGCCGACTGCGAGCTGGCGCTTCATGTCGAGGGAGGAGAGTTGGTCGGCCGCTGGGACGCGGCGCGGCTCCAGCAGGTGTTCGTCCACCTCGTCTCCAACGCGCTCAAGTTCGGCGCCGGCAAACCCATCACCCTGCGGGCCTGGGCCGACGCGGACGTCGTCCACGTGAGCGTCCGGGACGCGGGCATCGGAATCGCCGCCGACCGGCTCGCCCACATCTTCGAGCGCTTCGAGCGCGCCGTCTCCGTGCGCGCCTATGGGGGGCTCGGGCTCGGGCTCCACCTGGTGCGGGAGCTGGTCACCGCGCTCGGGGGCACCATCCGCGTGGAGAGCACGCCCGGCGAGGGCAGCACCTTCACCGTCGAGCTGCCCCGCGAAGGACCTCCGGACACGCCCGCGTGACGGGAGGGCTGGCGGACAGGTGCCGCCCCAAAAAGACAGCACCCGGGTGGCCGCCACGAAGGCCCCCCGGGTGCTTGCTTCAGACCTGCGATGTGACGTGAAGGACTAGTACGCGCCCTTCAGCGTGACACCGGTGTAGGCCGAGTAGCCACGCACCATCACGTAGTACTTGCCCGCCGTGGTGTTCGTCAGGGCGCACGTCTCGACGTTGCCCGACAGGTACGGACGGCAGTTGTACGTGGTGGTGGTGGGGGCCGCGTTGAAGCGAACGTACAGGTCCGCGTCGCCCGTGCCGCCCGTGGTGGTGAACGTCACCCGGGTGTTGGCCGGCACGTCCATCGTGTAGTTCACGGAGGAGCTGGCGGCGCCCGCCAGGCCCGTCACCGGCACGTTGTTCTGCAGCACGTTCGGCGGAGGACCGCCCGTGGTGAACGAGCCCGTCAGCGTCGCGCCGGAGTAGGTGGCGTACGCGCTGATGAGCACGTGGTAGACGCCCGCCTGGGCGGTGGTGATGGTGCACGTCTCCGTGTTGCTGCTGCTCTCCGACTTGCAGTCGTAGGTGGAGGAGCTCGGCTGCGAGCCGAACCGGACGAACAGGTCCGCGTCACCCGTGCCACCGGCGAGCGTGAACTTGAGGTTCGTGGCGCCGGCCGGGACGGTCAGGTTGAAGAACTTCTGGTTGCCCGTGGCACCGCCCAGGTTGTTCACCGGGATGCCGTTGGTCAGCACGACGGACGGCTGGGGAGGCAGGGTGACGCCCACGCCCACCGCTTCCCACGCGGCCTTCACGGCATCCTGCGTGGCCTGGTCATAGCCGAGGTCCAGCGCGGCCTGGATGGTCCACGTCTTCGCCTGAACGAAGGTGGTGGAGGCCGTGTAGATGTCGGTGTTGGCCTTGTACCAGATGCGGGCGGCCTTCTCGACGCCGATGGCCGGCACGGAGATGGTGGAGCGGCCGCGCGGGTGCGTGCCACCCTTGGAGAGCAGCGCGAACGCCAGGTTCGGGATGCCCGAGCTGTAGTGCACGTCCGTGCTGGAGGTGAAGTCGGAGGCGAAGTCCAGCGAGGCGCCGTCCTTCTTCGGGTCATCCATGTAGCGCAGGGCGTCGTTCGCCGTGCCCGGCGTCCACACGTCCTCGCCAATCATCCAGATGGCGGGCGTGGTGGCCCAGGAGCCGGAGGCCCAGCTCTCGCAGATGGCGGAGAAGGTGTCCGACATCGCCTCGTTCAGACCGCCAGACTGGCCGGAGTACGTGAGGTTGGACTCGTTCTCCGTCACGGCGTGGGTCAGCTCGTGGACGGTGACGTCCGCGTCCTTGCCCAGCTCGATGGAGTTCACGCCGTCGCCGTCGCCGTACACCATCTGGGTGCCGTCCCAGTACGCGTTCACGTAGTTGCTGCCGTAGTGAACGGTGCTGATGAGGGTGGCGCCCGCGTTGTTGATGGAGTCGCGGCCGAACAGCGTCTGGTAGCAGTTGTACGTGTACCCGAGCTGGTCGTAGTTCATGTCCACGTGGGCGTCGCCGATGGCGGCCTGGCCCTCGCTGCGCTTCAGCGTCCCCGGCGTGGTGCTGCCGTTGTTGGCGCTGTACACGCGGCGGTTGAGCGCGGAGTGGATGCGCGGGTGACGCGCGACCACACCGGCCTGGCCACGGGCGTCGACGAACACGTCGTCCACCAGCGGGATGCCCTCGACCTGGGTGCCGACGACGCGCACCTGCCACGCCAGGAAGAGCTGCTCGTTCACGTCACGCACATAGACGAGCCGGGGCTCGCCCTCGGTGGAGATGCCGGTGCCGGCCGTGGCGCGGGCCGCCGCACGGGCCGCCGCGGAGCCATCCACGCGGGGAACCGCGGGCAGGTCCTGTCCGTCGCGCGCGGAGCTGTTGGCCGCGTACACCTGGCCGTCCGGGCGAACGTGCAGCACGAGCTCGCCGTTGACGACCTCCAGGCCGTTCTTCGTCTGCCGGTAGCGCAGGTGCTGGTTGCCCTGGGCGTCGGTGCGGGCCTTGTTGAGGAACATGTCGTCCGCGCTCAGGCGGAAGATGGGGGCGATGCCCGACAGCGCGGGAGCCGCGGCGAAGGCCGCGTGGCCCACGGAGAGCGCGGACAGCGTGCGCTCCACCTTGCCCAGCTCACCGACCACCGTGAAGGGGATGCCGTCGGAGTGCACGCCCGCCACGCCCGCACCCGGCAGCTTCCCGAGGGAGCCCTGGATGTCGCCGCCGGACTTCGCTTCAGGAGCCTTCGTCTCGTCTCCCGTGGAATCCACGGTGCCGCACGCAGTGAGCGCTACTCCCAGCCAAGCCGCACCAATCGTCTTCAGGACTCGATGAGCCAAACGCACTACCTCCGGTAGAAAGACGGGATAGTCGTGACACACCTGGAATCAGGATTTCAAATACAAAATCGAAAATTCATGTTTCCGATTATTTCCTGACATGATTTGTAAAGCCCATTTACGCGTTTTTCCTTGTTGAGCAAGAAACGTCCAGACCAGGTGCGGGGTAACAGCTCACAGGGAGAAGCGGGCGGTAGAAGTCGACCCTGCCTGAAACACGGGCGCGTCTGTGAGGAATTCGAACGTTCTTGAGAGACATTGATGTCGAAGAAATGAGCCGATGTGACGACGGGGGGGAGGCGGGCCGGCCTCGCGGAGGTGGGTGGCCTGCTACAGTGACGTACTTGTCCGGCGCGAGGGCTTCGCGCCTGGTGCCTGGGGGCGCGCGCCATGGGGCATCCCGCCGTCGAGAACGAGACTCCGTTCGCCTTTGACCTGATGGGGCTCTGCGACGAGGAGGGGCGTCCATTGCTCCTGCTCGTGGTGAAGGCGACGTATGGACTCGGCGAGGCGGGGCTGACGGGGGTGAAGGAGCAGCCGAAGGTGAGCTGGCAGGGACAGCCCTGGGGCGAGCCCGGGGAGTCCAGCTACCGGTACGAGGTGGAGGGCGCGTTCATCAAGCCCGCGACGGACGTGGTGTTGCTGGGCCATGCGCATGCGCGGCGCAAGGGGGACACGGAGGTGCTGGTGGCGCTCCAGGTGGGGCCGCTGACGAAGGCGGTGCGGGTGTTGGGGGAGCGCACGTGGTTCCGGAGCCTGGGGCGGGTGTCGGCGACGAAGCCGCTGCCGTTCGAGCGGATGGCGTTGCAGTGGGAGCGGGCCTTCGGTGGGTGGGACAGGACGGATGCGGGGAGGCCGGCGTTCGAGCCGCGCAACCCGGTGGGCACGGGCTTTCGCGCCAGCGCGAGACACTTCGAGGAAGGGTTGCGGTTGCCCAACCTGGAGGACCCGGCGGAGCCGCTGCGGGAGTTGGGGCAGCGGGTGACGCCGGTGGGGTTCGGCTTCACGTCACCGGACTGGCAGCCTCGGGCGAGGTACGCGGGGACGTATGACGAGGCGTGGAGCAAGACGCGCAAGCCGCTGTTGCCCAAGGACTTCGACCGGCGCTTCTTCAACGCGGCCGCGCCGGGGCTCGTGGCGCCGGGGTACTTGAAGGGGGACGAGGCGGTCATCATCGCCGGGGCCTCGCCGAAGGGACGGCTGGCCTTCTCGCTGCCCGGGCAGACGCCGCCGGTCGTCACGGTGGAGCTGGCGGGCACCGAGGACGCGAAGCCCGCGATGCACCTGGACACCGTCATCCTGGATGCCGACGCGGAACAGGTGACGCTGCTGTGGCGAGGGCATGTCCTCCTGGGGGACGGCCTGCACGACGTGCGGGGACTGCGTGTCACGGCGGAAGGTGTGTCGAAGCCCACATCGGATTGAGGGGCCGCGCTGGCCGATTCCGCGCACGGCGAGGGCCCTCCGGCACCTGTCAGGCGGCCTCTCGCATGAATGCGCTATCATTCGTCGTCAGCCTGGTCGCGGCTGAGAGCTTTCGTCTTCATCCACCTCGTTCGCCAGGGCCTTCCGCATGAGCTCACACCCCGCCAGCAAGTCGAGCCAGCCCGGCCCCCAGGTGCGGGAGCCCATCCTCGGGAGTCGTTCCGGACAGCTCGTGGGACTCGAGGCCTCGGGAGCACCGCTCGTGGATTTTCCTGGCAACTCCTCGGGCCCCGTCCCCGCGCGACTGGCGGTGGCCCTGGAGCCCCGGGGCCTCCAGGAGGCCGTGGCCCGACGCCAGAAGGTGGTCCTCCTCTTCGAGAACGGAGACCCGGCGCTGCCCTTCATCATGGGCCTCATCCACGAGCCCAGCCCCACGCCCTTGCTGGATGCCTTGCTGGAGACCGCCGAGCCAGCGCCACCGCCTACCGAGGCACACGTCGACGGCAAGCGGGTGGTCATCGAGGGCCAGGACGAAGTCGTCCTCAAGTGTGGCGAAGCCAGCATCACCCTGCGCCGCAATGGCAAGGTCATCATCAAGGGGACCTATCTGGAGTCGCGAGCGACGGGCACCCACCGCATCAAGGGTGGCTCGGTGGAGATCAACTAGACGACATCCAGCGCGCCCCAGGACGCTCTCTGGGGAGGGGGACTCGAACCCAGACTCACGCGCAGTGTATCCTTGACGGACCTGGAGGTGGGGCCATGGCCGTCAACACAGGCGTCAACAAGATGTCCGTCGTCACCAAGGACAGTGGGGGCGTGACCACGGCCTTCCCGGATGTGTGCAAGACGCCCAGCCCCGCGGGGCCCGTCCCCATTCCCTATCCCAACGTGGCCCAGTCCTCCGACACCGACAAGGGCACGAAGAAGGTGTCTGTCGCGGGCAATCCCGTGTGCGTGAAGGACTCCAACTTCAAGACGAGCACGGGTGACGAGGCGGGCACGGCCGGTGGCGGCGTGGCCTCCAGCAAGACAAAGGGCAAGGCGGAGTTCATCAACTTCTCCTTCGACGTGAAGTTCGAGGGGAAGAACGTGGCCCGCGCCTTCGACCTCATGCTCCACAACGACAAGAATACGCCGCCGTTTCCTCTCATGCAGGGACCGGTGGTCGCGGGCGCGGGGAGCAAGAAGGAACCCAAGTGCCGCGTCTGCAAGAAGCACCTCTAGCAACGTGGCCATGACGCTGCGGACCGACATCGTCTTTAATTGGAACCACTACGAGCAGCACCTCGATGAGGCGAGCTTCCAGTGGGGCCAATGGGAGCAAAGCCTCTCAGCGCCAGACGAGATACCCGCAGAGGCCCTCGCAAGCGAGGAGCGCCTGCTCGCGCGAGTGGATGCCCTGGTCCTCGGTGGAGAACCGGTGGCCCGGAAGCTCCTGAGGCCCGCGCTCACCACGGAGGAGCCTGAGCGCCTGTCCACCGCGGTCTTCGCGCTCCTCGAAGGTGGCATCGACTGGGCGCCCGAGGTCCTCCTGCAACACCTGCGAGAGGCGCCGCCCGAAGCTCTTCCAAGCATCCAACGAGCGCTCGAAGTCCTCACGCCCGGGCCACGGACAGCCTGGCTCCAACCCCTTCTCGGTGCTTCCGAGCCGCGACTGCAAGCCCTGGCTTTGGACGTGCTCGGCTTCCAGTCCACTCAGCCTCAGGCCCTCGTCGAAGCGCTCGCCATATCGACCGACCCGAAGGTCGCCGCTTCGGCGCTTCGCGCGGCGGTCCGCGCGAGGAGAGGGGTCGACTGGCGCGGGGTCCGTCAGGCCCTGTCCTCGCCCGAGCTCGAGGTTCGCGATGCGGCGCTCCTCGCCGGACTGCTGTCAGGTCATCGGGAGACGTGGGCGGTCTGTAGGGAGCAGCTCGCCTCACGGGAGCGTGTCCCCGGTCTGCCTGCCTTGCTCCTGTCGCTCGGCACGGGCCCCGAGGCGGCGGCGCTGTTCGCCGGGCTGCTGCGCGACTCCGAGCTGCGTGCCGACGCACTCTGGGCCCTGGGGTTCAATGGCCACGTGTCCGCCGCCGAAGCCTGCCTGGAGCATCTCGAGGATGAGGCCGTGGGCCATCTGGCGGCGGAGGCCTTCAGCGCTATCACCGGCCTCCCTCTTGAAGGAGATTTCGTGGCGCGACCTCCCGACAGCTCCGAGGACCCCGACGAGGCCCCCGCGGCGCCCGAACGACATCCACTCCCGGGCGCGGGGCTGCCCCTCCCCAACGCCGGTGCCATCCGCGCCTGGTGGGAACAAACCCGCAAGCAGTTCCAGCCCACGGTCCGGTACCTGCGCGGCCGTCCCTGGACCCAGACCTCGCTGCTCGAAACCCAGTGGACGGAGCCCATGCGGCGACGGCACGCCTGGAGCCTGGAGCTGACCCTGCGCAGTCAGGGGGCCTGCCAGCTCCGAACGCGGGCCTTCCTTCGCCAGCAGCTCACAGCCCTTGCCGCGCTGCGAAGCACCGCGCTCACGCTGAATACCCGTCAGCTCGCTGGAGGCGTCCTCTCATGACGGCCCCCGTGTCAGCTCCCCCACTGCCAGTGGGAGCCATCGCCATCACCGCGCTGGGAATGACCACCTCGGGGGGATTGGACGTGGCCTCGGCCTGTGCTTCCGCGCGAGCTGGAGCCACCCACTGGACCCAGCTCGACGTCGAGGAGCCCGACCTCGACACGCTGGAGAGCGTCCCCTTGAAGGGACATGCGGTCCGGGGGCTGACGGATGGCTTCGAGGGAATCGGTCGTCTGCTCCGCCTGGGAGACGCGGCGCTCTCCGACTTGATGACCTCCGCGAAGCTCGAGCCCGCGCATCATGCGCGCACGGGCTTCCACCTGTGCCTCCCCGGCCACTTCCATGCCACCTGGCTGCTGCAGCTCGAGTTGCTGGGGCAGGGCCCCGCGCCCATGGACGTCGCGCGGGCGGAGTTCGCGCGTCATTTCGAGGAGCAACGTCAATGGCGCGACAAGCTCGAGACCTCCCTGGTGCCGTCGCTGCTCTCCATGCAAGACGTGTCCATCCCTCCCGCGTTGCGCTCTTGTTTCCATGGGGGACCCGCCATCTTCGCTCAAGCGGTGGAGCAGGCCATTCAACGGCTTCGCTTGCGCGAGTTGGACCGGTGCATCGTGGGCGGTATCGACACGTGCGTCCACGGTGACGCGCTGACCACGCTTCACACGCTGGGGCTCTTGCGGACCGAGGAGCAGCCTTCGGGCTTCTTCCCGGGCGAGGCCTCGGCGTTCGTCTTGTTGGAGCGAGCCGATGCCCTCCGTGCGCGGTCCGCGCCCGCGGAGGCGACGGTGACCGCCGTGGCCACGCGGCCGGCCGCGCATGACCGCGCCGCGGACAAGCCCGAGCATGGCGTCGCGCTCTCCGCCGCGGTCGAGGCCTGTCTCGGGGACCCGAGGCGCAAGCCGAACCTCGTGGTCGTCAACCTCAACGGAGACGAGTTCCGAGCCCGTGAGTTTGGAATGGCCCTGGTGCGAATGAGGGAGGCAGGGCTGCCCGCCGAGCTCCGTTACTGGTACCCGCCCGAACCCTTTGGAGAACTTGGCGCGGCGACGGGCGCCGTTTCCGCGTGCCTCGCCGTCCGCGCCTTCACACGGAGCTACGCCGAGAGCGATCAGGCTCTCATCCTCCTCATGGGAGATGACGCCGCGCGGGGCGCGCTCCTCCTTGATGACATCCCCACTCAGTCTCGCTCGACGAGGTGATCGATGAGCCTGGAACTCGCCCAAAAAGAAGCCGTCGCGCAATATCAAGACAAAGCGGCCAAGGCCCGGGAAGCGAGCGAGAAGGCGAAGAAGGCCCGGGAAGCGGCCGACGCGGCCCCGGACTCGGACAAGCTCGCGGCGGAGGCGGCGAAGGAAGAGGACAAGGCCAAGACCGCCGAGAAGAACGAGCATCTGGCGGAGCTCAAGACACGCGACACGCATGAGGCGGGCGAGGAGAACGGGTGCGTGACCCGCTGCGTCTGGACCCACCCGCGCCAGTATCCCTTCGAGCGCAAGTGCCTCTTCGAGGGGCATGACCACAAGAAGAACGCCGTCACGTACCACACGGCGAATGACCGACACTGGTACAACCTTCCCTTCCACAAGGAAGGCAACCGGGCACGCAAACGGCTCGAGGCAGCCCTCGGCTTTCGCTACCAACCCAAGGCAAAAGAAACCAAGAAGTCACTGGAGGCGGGCAAGAAGATTGAGATGGGCATCCGGATGGCCGGCCGGGATGACAAGAACAATCCCCTGGTCACGGCGGGAGCATGGGACCTCGGCACGGGAGACAACTTCAAGAGGGCCGGCAAACAGGCCAGACCCTGGAGCCACCATGCCCATCACCTCATCCCGACGGATGCCCTCTATCAGGTCTTCGAGGACGAAACTCCCATGCTTCAACAACTGAAATACAACATCAACAGAGGAATCAACATCATGGTGCTGCCGACGAGACCCATGATGGGCTGGGTGTATCTGCTGCCCGCGCACGTCAACAATCACCTCGGCTACAGCCGCGTCGTCGAGAGCCACGTCAAAACCGTGCGGGACAAGATGGGCAAGCAACAAGCCAGGACAGACGAGCATCCCGACTTATCGGACGCGCCGACCGAGTTGGAGAACATCTCCACGTCACTTCGCAAGCTCCTTCGGAAGACGGGGCTCGCGAAGGGCTTGTCGGGCGAGTTCCAGTTCGCCACCGTGGATGACGCCGTCTAATACGGTGCGCGCACGCGCCTTCCGAGCCCCTCCTTTTCCTTGAGACCTCCGTCGACACGACCATGACCACGAACACCCACCAGTATTTCTACCTCACCCAGGAGGAAACCGTGGAGTACTGCTTCGTCAACGAGTTTCCCAGCCCCATGAAGGGGTCCATGTGGCCCGCCTCCGAGGGGACGTCCATGGCGGCGAACTATCCAACGGGCGTCCGACTGAACATGGCTCGACGCCATCGCGGCATCGTCGTCCCAGACTTCATCCCCAACTCGCTGCTTGTCTACCTCATCACCGGGCGACTCAAGGCATTGCTCGACAAGGAGGCTGGCGCTGAAATCGAGTACCTCCCCTTCGCCCTCTGGAACCACAAGGGCCGCGTCGCCGCCGAGGGCTGCTTCATCGCCAACCTCCTGGGAGTCCAGGACTGCGTCGACCTCAAGAAGACGCGAGGCGAGAAATCCATCATGTCGCCCGGGGAGTTCCAGGTCATCAAACAGCTCTATCTGGACCTGGAAAAGGTGCCCAAGGACGCCAGGCTCTTTCGCATCAGCGTCATGCCTCGCTTCTTCGTCATCCGCGATGACTTGCGTGCCATCCTCGACCAGAACGGCGTCACAGGAATCCGTTACGTCGCCATGGGCGAGAAGGGCTACTTCGTCTGACACACGAAAGGAGCCACCCGCCATGGACCTGGAAACCATCCAAGACAACGCCTGGTACACGCTGACCATGGCCCTGAAGGCCATCACCGTAAAGGCGGCCGTCGAGCGCTCCGGGCGCGCCTATTTCGTCGCTTCGAAGATGTATCACCGCCTGGCCATCGGAGAGCTGCTCTCCGAGGCTCGCACGGACCGCTTTCAGGTCCTCCTCTGCAAGTCCGCGCAGGCACAGCTCCACTTGCTGCGATTGCAGGCGGGAGGACGCACCTTCGAGCCGCTCATCACCTGCCCGAGCCGGAACTCGTCCTTCCATGATGCCCTCGCCGCCGGACAGCTCGGCCTGGCCGTGGAGCTTGCTCGACTGGCCTCGGAACACCACGAGGCTCGGGCGGAGTACGAAGACGACTTCCTCCTGCAGCACTTCATGCACAAGCGACTCCTGCAACTGCACACCCGAGCACCCTTCGACTTCCAGCCGTTATTGGAGCGTTGGGGCGTCGTCGTCAAAGGCGAGCACGCCCCCTTCCTCAGCACCTGCAGGGCCCTCCTCGAGCGGGACGCGGAGGCCTTCCACGACGGCCTGCTCGCGACCATCGCGGAGCGTGGCCGACAGTTCCGTCAGAAGGATGCCTTTCCCGTGGAGATACGGCGCACGGATGGCCCCGTCTTCATCCAAGGCACGGCCCTGCTTCGGCTGGCCGAGCTGGATGCGCTCCCCATCCAACGTGAGTACCCGACCATTCCGCACTTCGCGCGATTGCCCGTGGGACCGTTGTCGCTCCCGGACGAAGCCTGGACGGAGCCTGAAGTCGGATTTCCTGACTAGGCGCTACGCCGCTCCATCCTCCACGTCGCCGTGGATGAGCCAGTGACGCGCGGGAGCGTCTTCCCAGAAGCGGCGCAGAATCTTGTCCGTGTGGCTGTTCTCGGCGACCCGGTTGAGCTGGAGCGCGACAATCTCGCTCTCCACCAGCTCCGCGACTCGCACCACGCCAGAGCGCAGTCCGTACTCCTGCACCCGGCGAATCATGTTCGTCGCCTCCGGTGACGCGGGACGGAACGTCCTCAGGTCCGCCTTGATTTTGATGTCGCGCCCCGCAAGCGAGTCTGTCGCCGCCTCCAGCTCCGACACGAACACTTCCATCTCCTGGACCCGGATGTAGCCCTCCAGGACGAACTCCACGATGGAATGCTCGACATCCACCCCGATTCGGAACACCGGGCGCTCCTTCGCCACACGGACACACGGAGGCACTTCTCTCCGACGTCCTACAGCGTAGGGGTCACCTCGACGGGTGCCCAGACACCCGGGAGTGCGGGGTGAACGTCCAGTTCAAGATTCGACGTTCAACCGCGCCAGCAACAACACCAGCGCACGTCGCGCCACCGCGTGCCGCACTTCACTCCGATTCCCATCGAAGACGTGGCGCTCCACCGTGGCCGTCCCGCCTCGACGCAGCACCGCGATGAAGGCCAGTCCCACGGGCTTTAGCGGCGTGCCCCCGCTCGGCCCCGCGATGCCTGTCTCCGCCACCGCCCAGTCCGCGCGCGAGTGCGCAAGCGCCCCATGCGCCATGGCTTCCACCGCCTCCGCGCTCACCGAGCCGTGCTCCTGGAGCAGCGCCAGCGACACACCGAGCTGCTCCACCTTGGACTCATGCGAGTACGGCACGAAGCCGCGCTCCACCACCGCGGATGCGCCCGGTACGTCCGTCAGTTGCGCGCAGAGCAGGCCCCCGGTGCACGCCTCCGCCAACACCAGCCGGACCCCCGCGCGTCGACAGCGCTCCAGCACCTGACCGGCCAGGTCCTCACGTCCCTCGTCCGTCACCTGTGCTCCTCCGACTCCATGACCTCGACCTCACGTGGCCCCGACGTTCATGCCACGCGAATCACATCTTCGCGAAGCCTCGGTTCCCACACTCAACGCACCCCATCCTCGCACGACCCGGACGCCCAGCCTCACGAGGCACACGCACCACGCGCCGCGCCCTCACGCACGTGCCCCCTCCGGCCTCACGCCCATCACCGCCACCAGCACTTCGTTCTTCCAGCTCAAGCCCACCAGCCCTGGCTCCCGCCGCAACTCCAGCACCGGATGCACGCCTTCGGGCTCCACCTGCTCCAGCAGCTCCAGTGGCACGAAGCCCGCGCGCTTCAGCCTCGCCATCCACGTCTCCGCCAGCTCGTGTCGCTCGCAGCGCGCCGACTCGTCCACCGTCCCCACCACGTCCTCCACCTCCCTCCCGAAGAAGCGCTTGATGGCGGCTCGCTCCTCGCGAGGAACCTCCAGCGTGTCCAGTAGATGGAAGACCTGCGTGAAGTGCTTCCACGCATTCAGGAAGCGCTCCAGCGGCGGCGCGCGGAAGTGGTCCGTATTCGGCTCGCACAACACCACCCCCGACGGCTCCAACGCTCGCAGCCGCCGCAGCACCGCGTCTCGCACCGCGCCCACGCTCCCGGGCTCCTCCGCCACATGGTGCAGCGCGAAGGCGGCGTTCACCACCCTCGGCCCCGGCAACCCTCGCAACACCGACCAGGTCGACTCGGACAGGCTCTCCACCGGCGCCTCCACCCCCACGAAGCGCACCGACGCTCCCACCTCGCGCGCCACCTTCGCCGTCGATTCCTCCGCCTGCGCGAGGCTCGCTCCGCTCGGGTCCACGCCCACCAGCGTCAACCTGCGCGGCAGCGCTCCCTGCTCCGACAGCGCCTTCAACAACCGCCCCTCCTGCCGCCCCTGGCCGATTCCCACGTCCACCAACGTCGCCTCGTCCCGCTTCCCCAACAACTCCACCAACACCGCGTTCGCCAACGCATCGGCGGCGGAGGCCAGCGGCATGTGCGTCATCAACAGCCGGAACAAATCAATCTGCCGCGCCCCCTCTTCGGGATGCGGATACAGATAGGGATTGCGCGCCCCCACCCCCACGCCCTCCAGGCGATGCGACACCGCCGTGGCGAAGAGCAGGTAGCCCAGGTCCTCCGGCACCGAGTCCACATCCAGCAACGTCTCCAACGACGCCAGCTCGTGCGCCGCCTCGATGGGCTGGCCCGACAGGGTGTGCTCCACCGCTCGGAAGAGCAGCTCATCCTTCACCGTGCGCATCGCCCCACGACTCCTTCCCCCACAAAGCCCCCTGCTCGACTCAACGGTAGTGGTGCCCTCCAGGGACCTCCACCCGGTCAGCCCGCCTGCACGCGCTCTTCGTGAAGCGCCACACACGCGAGCAGACGAACGGACAGGCCAACGTCCTGGCGCTTACGCCTCGCTTGTACCTTTCGCACAGACAGCTGCGGGTCCCGTTTCCGGGACCCGGGCCATTCGTGCAATCCCGTGTCGAGAACAGTGGACGCCCGTGCCCGGGGAGGTGAGGCTGCGCCGCGTGAGAGCACACCGGCCGGGGTGACAGTTCTCTGCCCATCCGGTGTTGAAGGTTTCCCATGCGTTTTGAGCGCAGCTCTCTCCTGCCGCTGCTCGTCCTGGCGGCAGTGCCCTTCCTCGTGCGAGCGCAGGGCCTCCCCGCCCCCTCCGCCGAGTCCCGCACCGTCGAAGTCGAACTCCAGTCCACCGACGGCGGCACCTCCGTGTCCGCCGAGGACGCCACGCGACTGGGCCTCACCACCGATGGCGGTGAAGCCGCGCTCGTGCCACCGACCCTCGTCGCCGACGCACCCGCCGCATGGCCCGTGGGCCTGGAGGGCACTCCCGGTGAAGTGACCCTGGAGCTGCTGGTGGATGAACAGGGCGCGGTGGCCGAGGTGAAGGTCGTCGACGCACCGCACGAGCCCCGCCTCACCGAGGCCGCGCTCCAGGCCGCGCCGGGTCTGCGCTTCACTCCCGCCACCCTCGCCGGAGTGCCCGTGGCGGTGCGCCTGCCCTTCGTCTACCGCTTCGTGCCTCCCGCCGCGCCCGTCCCCGTCTCCACCGCGCGACTCACCGGAGAGGTGCGCGCGCGCGGCACGCGCCGTCCCCTCGCCGATGCGCTCCTCTTCGTGGACGGGAGCACGGAGCCCGCGGGCACCGTGGACGCACAAGGGCGCTTCACCCTGGAGCTGCGCCCCGGCACCCACCACGTGGAAGCGCGCGCCCCCGGACACACGCCGAGCACCTTCGAGGAAACGCTCTCCGAGGGCCAGTCGCTCCAGGTCATCTACCGCTTGCAGCCCGGGCGCGTGAATCCCTACGAGACGGTGGTGCGGGACGACCGCCCCCGCACCGAGGTGACGCGCATCACCCTGCACGAGCAGGAACTCCGCGAGGTGCCCGGCACGCTGGGCGACCCGTTCCGTGTCGTCATGTTGATGCCCGGAGTGGGCAGCCTCGCCTCGGGCATCAGCTACCCCGTGGTGCGTGGCAGCCAGCCCGCCGCCACCGGCTTCTTCCTCGACGGCGTGCGCATCCCCATGCTGTACCACCTGATGCTCGGGCCCGCGGTGATTCACCCGGACTTCATCGACACCGTCGACTTCTTCCCGGGCTCGCCGCCCGTGCAGTACGGACGGCTGCTGGGCGGCGCGGTGGAGGGGCGGCTGAGCCGACCGCGCGAGGACCGGCTGCACGTCACCGCCTACGCGGACCTGCTCAACAGCGGCGGCTTCATCGAGTACCCCTTCGAGAGCACCGGCACCTCCGTCAGCGTCGCCGGCCGCGTCAGCTACTCGGCGCTGTTGATCTCCCTGGGGTCCAAACTCCTCAGTGGGTCCGACGCGGAGAAGGTGCACGCGAACTTCTGGGACTACCAGGCGCGCATCGAGCAGAAGGTCGGCGAGGGCCGCGTGCGCCTGTTCGCGCTGGGCAGCTCGGACGACGTGGGCTCCAGCCCTTCGACCTATTACATCGGCTCCACCGGCGGCAGCATCGTGTCCCGCTTCCACCGGGTGGACCTGCGCGGCACCCATCCGCTCGCGGGGGGTGATGCGGAAGTGGGCCTCACCGTGGGCTCGGACGCGCTGGGCCTCGACGGAGAGGAGTCGGAACGCCTGCCGAGCGGCGCCATCTCCTTCCGCAAGGTGGGCGAGTACGCCCTGCGCCAGACGACGTTCGCGATGCGGGCCGGCTGGAAGCGCCGCCTGGACTCCACGCTGGAGCTCGCCGTGGGCGGCGACGTGGAGCACCGGCGCGCCGCCACCGACATCACCGGCACCGGCATCCCCCCGGGCACCAACCCCGACGACCCGGTGGACCCCATCAAGAGCCCCTCCTCGCTGGCGACCTTCTCCGGCGTCTACGCGGCGGTGACGTGGGTTCCCGCCGAAAAGTGGGTGCTCCAGCCGGGCGTGCGCCTGGACAACTACCACCTGTCCCCCGGCATCAATCACGCGGTGGTGGAGCCTCGGCTCACCGTGCGCCACCAGCTCACGGACGCGCTCGTGCTCAAGGGCGGCGCGGGCGTCTTCCACCAATCGCCCACCGTGCTGGTGCACCTGCCCGCCGTGGACACCTCCAGCCTCCGCTACGGACTCCAGGAGGGCCTCCAGTTCGACGTGGGCGCCGAGTGGAAGGCGATGGACGGCCTGGAGCTGAGCGGCGACGCCTTCTACAACCCCCTCACCCGCGCGGTGGAATTGGACCTGCAGCAGGTGGTGGAGAACCGACGACGCCGGGGACTCGCGACACCCGACCCCTCCACGAGCGGCTACGCGTATGGCTTCGAGCTGATGGCCCGGCACCCGCTGGGCCGCGACTGGTTCGGCTGGGTCTCCTACAGCTTCCTCCAGAGCAAGCGCCGCGTGCGTTTCGACCGCTACGGCGACGATGACCACGTGGTGGGTACGCAGGAGGGCACGCTGCCCTTCGCCTTCGAGCAGGCCCATGTCATCAACGCCGCGCTCAGCTACAAGTTCGGCAACAACTGGACGGTGGGCACGGTGGTGCACTTCAACACCGGCCGCCCCGAGTCCGGCGAAATCACCACCCTCACCCAACGCATCGTGACGACGCCGGAGGGGGAAGAGCACTGGGTGCGACAGGACCGGGACAAGTCCGAGCGACTGGACGCGTTCTTCCGCGTGGACCTGCGCGTCGCCAAATCATGGGCCATGGAGGACTTCACGCTCGACGCCTATCTGGACGTCCTCAACGTGTCGGCCCGGCAGGAGGTGATTGCCTATGACTATGGCTTCGACCGCGCGGGCACTCCCCAGCGCAAACCCCAGAGCCTGCCCATCATCCTCCCGCTCCTCGGCGTGAAGGGGACCTACTGACATGCGCCACCCGCTCCGCTCCCTGGCCCTGCTCGCGCTCGTCGCCGCGGGCTGCGACCGCAAGCCCGAAGACCCCATCTTCGTCTATGGCCGACTGCAACACCTGGACGGCTCTCCGAACTCGGACACGACGGTGACCGTGGAGCGCAAGGTTCACACGCGCTCCGGCTTCGTCGACCCCACCGCTAGCGAGTTCGAGCGTTACGGAGAGAGCCGCAGTGAGCGCTCGGGGGCCTTCACGCTGGAGGTCCTCTACGGCGACTCCATCGACGAGCGCCTCTCCGACTTCACCCAGTATCGCTTTCGCGTGGCGGCGCCGCTGGAGGAAGGCCACGGCGTCTTCAGCTCGTTCGTCTTCTACGATGACGCGGAGCTGCCACCGCTGCGGCCCTGGGCACCCCAGCTCGCGCTGGCCCTGGGCGCGGAGGGCCCCGAGTTCTCCTTCGCCTCGGCGCCTCCACCGCCCGCGCTGCCGGCCTCCGCGGAGCTTCCGGAAATCTACTTCCAGGACAACGGCGACCCGACGCCCGTGGAGCCCCTCACCCCGTACCCCGTGCTGCAGCTCCATGGTCCCGGAGGCCGCGTGTGGGAAGTGCACGACCCCACGTCGCCCTGGCATGCCAATCCCTATCTTCTGGAGGACTTCCCGGGCGTGGAGGCGCAGGTCCGCGCCGTGACACTGGGCTCGTGGCTCTTCTATCCCCTGGCCGCCAACAGCAGCAGCGTGTCGTTCCGGGTGGAATGGCGTGGCCCTTGGCTGCCCGTTCCCAGCGGAAGCCTGCGCCCCATCAGCCGCGGCGCCTCGTGCGTCCCGACTCCCACGGGAGCGCCGTGCCCGTACACGGATGGCTCACTGCTGACCGTGCGGACGGACCTGACCCGCGAGACGTCGGGCGTGAACAACGTGACGCTCCAGTGGGAGACCGCCGTGCGGCCCCGGCGCGCCGTCATTCGCGACCTGCAGATGGTGACGGGGTTCGACCCCATCATTCAGGTGCGCGTGGAGGGCAGCGCGGATGGCGCCACCTGGTCGACGCTCGCCGAGGTGCCCTACGTGAACCACGACCCCTCGAGCCCGTTCGACCCGGTGTTCTCCACCACCATCGAATCGACGGGGGAGGACAGCCCCTATGGGGATGGTCCGCTGGACATGGAGCGCAAGGCGCGCTTCCTCGACGTGCCGCTCACGGGTGACGCGCCGGTTCGTCAGGTGCGGCTACAGGTGAGGGCGGGGAACGCGGGAGGACCCGTCCTCATCTACGCGCTCTCCGAGTTGTCCATTTTCGAGTAGCGCCAGCGCCCCCAATCACCCTGGAGAGCAGGTTGCTGCGCGGGGGACACGTGCCGACGTTTCCGCGAGGAAAGCCACACTGCCTTGAAGGAGCAGGCCCTTGCGTACGATTCCCTCGAAGAAGATGTCCCTGTTGTCGGAAACCGAAGCCAGGCTCGTGTTGTCGAGCGCCCCGCGCAACCTCACGGAGCTGTCGACCCGGGAGCTGCGCGGTCGCGTCCTGCGCGCGCGGCGATTGATGACCAAGTACGAGAGCCTGGCGCGCCGTCAGCGGCGTGAAGCCCTGGGCCGGCGGCAGCCGACCCGTGCCCGTCGCGCCGAGGGCAACGCCAACACCCTGCGCAAGGCGACGTACTTCCGTCAGGCCCTGATGCGCTTCGAGAAGCGCCTGGCCATGATGGAGCGCCGTGAGGCGGTGGAGGCCAAGCGGGCTCGCACCGTGCGAAAGGTGAGCAGCACGCGGAGGACTCGCGCCTCGGCGCCGGCCCGTCGGGCGACGAGGACCGTGGGTGGGCGCAAGCCCGTGCGCCGCGCGCGCACCGCCGGACGCACCGCCACCACGTCCGTGCGAGCGACGCGGGCCCAGCGCCGCAAGGGCGGTGCGCGCAAGCAGCAGCGCTTCGGCGCCGTCCGTCGCAACGCGCACACCACCTCTCGCAACCGTCGCACCCAGGCCCGGAGCGACCAGCGGCGCTGAAGCACGGCGGGCCCACGGGGCGGGCGGTCATCCACGCCCGCGCTTGAGGCGAACTCCAGCGACATCCCGTTGCCCCGACACCGGATGGAACGTCTCCATCTGGAAGTCTGGGGCGCGTCATGTCTCGTTGGAGTGTCCACAAGCGCCGGGCGTTGTCCCGCCCTGCTCCCAGCCCCTTGAGCCGAGCCCCTTGCCTCAGGCCCGGCGACGCCGCGTCAGCGCGGTGAGTCCCGCGAGCGCCAGCATCAGCCACACCGCCATCGCGCCGGGGCCCGAGGCGCTGCACCCGCCGCCACTGACACGCGGCGCCTCCGAGTCCCCCGCATCCGGCACAAACGGGCCCGCATCCGGCTCGCCCGAGCCCGCGTCCGGCTCACCCGAGCCCGCGTCCGGCGGCTTCGACAGCGTGCTCTCATCCAGGTACGCGCCACACGCCGGGTCCGCCGTGCCGTCCGCGCGGTGCGCCAGCGCGAGCGCGTACGCCCCCGCGCCAAAGCCCACCATGGGCGAGTTGAACTTGTACGTGCCGTTCAGCTCGTCATACGTCTCCGACACCGCCAGGTAGTTCTTCAGCGACTGGTCCGTCACCCACTTGAGCACCCGCTCCGCGCGCTCCGGGTCCCCCGCCATCCGCTTCACCATCGCGCCGCGCAGGCTCACGATGACCCACTCCGCGCTGTCGTACTCGCTGCCCCACGGGCTCATGTCCGCGCCGCCCGTGTGGTCATAGCGGTCATCGTTGCGCGACCAGCCCGCGCCCGCCGGAGACGACAGCCTCAAGTCCAATCCGCGAATCGTCTCCCGGGCAATCTTCCCCGCCGGGTCGAACAGCTCGAACGCGAACGCGTCGAACACCGCCGTGTCCCAGTATCCCCGGCCCGACTTCAGCTCCTCCAGGTTGGAGGCCAGCGCGAAGTTGCTGTCCGTCAGCTTCTCCGCCATCGCCCGGCGGATGGACTCGCCCGCGGCGCGGTAGCGCGTCGCACGCTCGGCATCCCCCACGCGCTCGGCCAGCACCGCCGCGTCACACAGGCCGCGCGCCGCCGTGAGGCTCGTGTACGCCCACGCGCGCTGCCGCCCGTTCCAGTGCGTCTCCCAGATGGACGAGTCCGGCCGGATGAGCCCCGTCTCCGGGTCGATGAGCGCCACCAGCGCGTCGCCCACCTTCGTCGACACCGTCTGCCAGTGCTGGTCCACCAGCGTGACGTCCCCCGTGGTGCGCTCGTAGTGCCGCAGCGCCCAGAGGAAGAGCCCGAAGCCGTCGAACTCGAGGTTGGGCCCCGCCTCGTTGAAGTCCGTCTCCTCCACACCGAAGCCGTGGTAGCGCGTGAGCGTGATGAGGTACGGCGGCATCGAGTACGGCTGCAGCTCGCGCCAGTTCTGGAACCGCCCGCTGTCCGCGTTCAGGTAGTACGTCAGCGCCTCGCGCGCGTCGCTCCGCATGCCCAGCGTGGCCATCGCCGCCGCCGCGTAGGCGCCGTCTCGAATCCACGCATACGTCCACTGGCCCGGCGGAAGGCTCGCCAGCACCGCGCCCTTGCCCGCGTGTTTCACCATGCCCGGCAGCGTCGCCGGCGCGCCGTTGGGTGCCTTGAAGCGCGTCAGGCGCGTCTCGCCATCCCGGCTCAGCGACTCGCGCATGAACGTCTCACCCTCGCGGACCTGCGCCATGTGCAGCACCACCGCGGAGTGGCGCACCAGTGATTCCTCGTTCTCCACCGTGCCCGTCGGCACCTTCACGGTGTCCGTCTGGAAGGCCGCCCAGCGCGCGACCTCCGCCTCCACCAGCGCCTTCGCATCCAACGCGCCCACGTAGTCCGTCAGCCACTGCCGCGCCGTGGCCGTCCCCTCCGGATTGCCGAAGTGAACGAAGGCCACGCCGGCCCACTTCTCCGCGCCCGCCGCGATGTCTCCCAGGTTGAACTGATACGCCGTGGCCCAGCCCGTCCCCGCCGACGGCTGCGCCGTGAACTCCTGCAGGTCCTGCTGCCCGCCCCCCTGCACCACGTTGAACCCGTTGCC
>NZ_JABUMQ010000580.1:0-3058 GCF_013336645.1 Myxococcus sp. CA039A
TGGTGGGGCTGACGGGGGTGGTGGCCGTGGAGTCGGGGAACGACGACTCGGTGGCGCGGAAGGCGGACGGCACGTTCTGGAAGTGGGGCTCGGGTCAGCGGACCCCCGTGAGGGCGGCGTCCCTGGATGGAATGACGACCGTGAGCCTGGGCACCCTGCACGCGCTGGGGCTCAAGCCGGATGGGACGCTCTGGGCATGGGGTTCCAACAGCTCTGGCCAGCTCGGGCTCGGCATCGCGACCTACTTCGGTCCGACGACGACGCTGCCTCCCCATCTTCGGGAGGTCACCGTGGGAGATTTCTACTCGTTGGCCGTGAGGAGCGATGGGACGGTGCTGACCTGGGGCGCCAATAGCTCAGGTCAGTTGGGTGATGGAACCACGGCGCTTCAAGCCTCGCCGGTGCAGGTGTCGGGGCTCGACGGCGTGGTGGCGGTGGCCGCGGGCAACTCGCACTCGCTGGCGCTGAGGACGGATGGGACGGTGTGGGGCTGGGGCGCCAATCACCTGGGCCAACTGGGGAATGGGACCACCACCTCGAGCCCGCTGCCAACGCCGGTCGTGGGGCTCGTGAGCGTGAAGGCCATCGCGGCGAACAGCACCCATTCCCTGGCGTTGAAGCAGGATGGGACTGTGTGGAGCTGGGGCTTCAATGGCGCGGGCCAGTTGGGGGATGGGACGCGAACCCAACGGCAACTGCCCGTGCAGGTGCTGGGGATGTCGAGCGTGGTGGCGGTGTCCGCGGGGAACGAGTTCTCCCTCGCGCTGAAGGCGGATGGCACCGTGTGGAGCTGGGGTTACAACTTCAATGGTCAGTTGGGAGATGGCAGTACCACGTTCAGCTCGAGTCCCGTCCAGGTGTCCGGCCTCTCCGGCGCGCAGGCGATATCCGCGGGACGCAGCCATTCGCTGGCCAGGAAGGCCGACGGGACGGTGTGGGCCTGGGGCTCCAACCAGAACGGCACCCTGGGGGATGGCGGCACGACGCCGCGACTCGTCGCGGGCCCCGTCGTGGGCCTCACGGGCGTGGTGAGCGTGGCGGCGGGACCGATGTCCGTGGCCATCAAGGCGGATGGGACGCTCTGGGTCTGGGGCACACAGTCCACGGAGGACGGGACGATTTCCCGGCGCTTCGTTCCCGTCCCGATGCCAGGGCCCACGGGCATCGTCGCCGCGTCCGCGCGAAGCGGCCACACCCTGGCGCGAACCGCGGATGGGACGGTGTGGGGCTGGGGCCACAATGCCTATGGCGCCCTGGGCAACGGCATCACCGGAGAGCGGAGCGAGCCCTTCCAGCTCTGGTGAGCGCGGCGGTCCGCCACTCGCGCATGTCTGGAATCAAGTGGTGACTTGAACTCTCGGATGTTCGGCCGGGCCCGCACTCGAACAACGCATGTTCGAGGGCGGACCCCTGGCGCTTCGTGACGCGAGCCCCCACCCTCCGAGGCCTTGGACGCGCCGTGGGCTACTCGATGGGCGGCGGGCAGGAGTGGGGGCAGTCGTATCCGAAGGTGCAGCTATCGCACGAGAGCGGCGGCATGACGCTGATGGTGAGCGGGAGCGTGCTCTGCCCGAACGGTTGATTGCCCTGCATGAGTCGCCACTCGAACAGGTAGGTCCCCGTCAGCGGGGGGGCGACGGCGGTGAAGAGGAAGGTGGTGTCCTCGCCCGGGTCCACGACTTCGTAGGGCAGCAGCGGGACTCGGGCCACTCCCCAGAACAGGTTGTCCACCGGGTTCTGGGAGCCGAGCTCGACGGGCGTCTGGGCGCTCCAGCTTTTGGTGCCCCAGTTCTTCATCCGGACGGAGAACTGGAAGCTCTCCCCTGGGGCCACGGTGGCGGGAACCAGGGTCTGCTCCACGAGCTCCGAGGCGAACGCGGGGGACTTCACGTTGACGGAGAGGGTCAGCTCGGGGCCGAACGCCGCGCCGTTTCGATGCATCCTCCACCGGTAGGTGAAGGGTCCTGGCGTCAGGGGCGCGGTGGGCGTGACGGTGAACGTCTTGTGCTGGCCCAGGAGGATGGCGTCGCCTGGAGCGAGCACCAGGCTCTGCGCCCCGTCGAGCGAGACGCCGTGCGTGCCATTGGCCGCGCTCCAGAGCGTGGTGCCGGTGTTGGTGACGGAGACGGAGGCGTTGAAGGGCTGTCCGGCGACCACGGTGGGAATCCTTCCGTTGGAATCGCGCTGGAGTGCGCCGAGGGCGGGGGTGTCCAGGAAGCCGCCCAGAATCTGTTGGCGGAAAGGGAGGAAGGTTCCCGTCAGCAGATTGGAGAGGAGGAAGCGCGGCTCGTCGGGTGGGGCGGTGGGGTCCGGAACTTCGTTGGTGTGGACGAAGGACGTTCGGATGGGGGGGAAGGTGCCGATGGCGCCTCCCAGGTCCGCGAAGCTGCTGCGGTTGTGGCAGCCGGCACAGGACAGAGCCTGGGCGCGCGAGACGACCTGCTCGGGACTCAGCGGGCTACCGATGCGCTGGAGCTCCGCGGCGATGGCGGTGGCGAAGCGGTTTTCGGGAGGAGCGAAGAGGAACTCGTTGAGGTAGTTGTCCGAGGCGAGGAACGACTCCGAGTCGCTCTCGGCGTCATTGTAGATGTCGGGGACCTCATAGTTGAAGCGGTTGATGTCATCGACCGCGAGGCTCGCCACCTGGGTGATGAAGTACTCGCGGAAGCTCACCGCGAGCGGCTCCGTGTTGAAGATGTTGAAGAAGTCGCCGCGCGGGTTGGCTTTCACGGTGACGGGCACGAAGCGCAGGGTGCAGCCGGTGGGGCCACACTGCCGCTTGAGCTTGAACTCGTGGAGCATCCACGGGGCCGGCGGCCCCTGCTGGATGAACTGGTTGGTGCGAACCTGTCCCTCGCCCAGAGGGTTGTTGCCGTAGTGATTGGCGTGGACGACGGGGACATGGCCGGGGCTGCTGGCCTCCAGGAAGAAGGACTTCACGCGGGCGCGGCGGGCGACGGGGTCCGTGAGGGTGGAGAAGCTCGCCCAGGTCTGGGCGATGGGGCGGCAGCCCTCCAGACCCAGCTCGCGGCGGGGGTTGGGAAGGACGGCCTCGAAG
>NZ_JABUMQ010000581.1:0-3048 GCF_013336645.1 Myxococcus sp. CA039A
CGCCGGAGGGGCGGATTCCAAGGGGGACGGAGTCTGGGCGGCGCTGCCGGGCGTCGAGGCCGGCCGCCGGATGACTTCGACCGCGGGAACCACCCGCCGTGTCTTCCGATCGTTCACAGTCGTACGTTACCTGATGCGAGGAGCCCGAGCATGCCCGGCTTCACGGCTGGAGGGAGGCTGAGAGGTCCACTTTCCACCCAGACGGCTCTCGGACCATCCGGACCTCGTGGGTGCTGCCTGACGAGCGAACGAGCACGGTCGCCTCGTCGCCCGCCTCCCGGACCAGGGAGACCTCCGTAACATCCGGAGGAGGGGGGACATTCGCGAAGAAGAGGCCCAGGGGCTCGGGTTTCACCGCGCCCCCGGAGGCGTCACTCACCGCCTGGGCCCGCTTCGTCAGGGCCGTCTGGGTGGGCTGGGACAATGCGCCCCAGGCCGCGCGCAACTCGCCGCGCTTCACCAGACGGTGGAAGGACGTATACGCATCTTGCGGTGTGCCGAAGCGGGGCTGGTTGCAGCCGGCCACGCCCACCAGGAGCAGGGCCAGCAACCAGGGCATCGTCGCGGTCAGGCGCATGGACGTGGGGTTTAGGTCAAAGCGGCGCCGGGGGAAAGCCTTGGGTTCGTCCGTCTCACGGAACGTGTTGCTGGACACGGTTGCGCCCCGCTCCCTTGGCCGCGTAGAGCCCCGCATCCGCGGCGCGAAGAAGCTCCTCCGCGCTCCCCAGGTCTTCCGAGGGCACCGTCGCCACGCCCAGCGACGCCGTCAGGCGCACCTCCTGCCGCTTCCCGTCCACGCCCACGTGCTCCACCCGCAGGCCGGCGATGGCCTCGCGCACGCGCTCGCACACCTTGAGCGCGTCCGCCGTCGCCGTCTCCGGCAACAACGCGATGAACTCCTCCCCGCCATAACGCGCCAGCACGTCCACCTCGCGCAGCCGCGAGCGCGTCGTCTGCGCCACCGCCTTGAGCACCTGGTCCCCAAAGGGGTGGCCGAAGGTGTCGTTGATGCGCTTGAAGTGGTCGATGTCCAGCATCACCAGCGACAGGGGGGACTGGTAGCGCCGCGAGCGCGCGAACTCGTCGCTCAGGCGCTCCTCGAAGCAGCGCCGGTTGAACAGCCCCGTGAGCGCGTCCGTCCGGCTGAGCGCCAGGAGCTCCTCGCGCCGCCGCGCCAGCTCCTTGTTGGCCTTGTCCAGCTCCCGGTTCTTCTCCACCAGCGCGTCCTGGAGCGCCTTGAGCCGCAGCATCGACTTCACCCGCGCCGACAGCTCCAACATGTCGAAGGGCTTCACCAGGTAGTCGTCCGCCCCCAGCTCCAGCCCCTCCACCTTTCCCGCCGCCTGCCGCGCCGTCATCAGAATCACCGGGATGAAGCCGAAGCCTTCCTCCCCGGAGTTCGCCTTGATGATGCGGCACACCTCCACGCCGCCCAGCCCCGGCATCTCCACGTCCATCAAGATGAGGTCCGGCCGCGCCTCGCGAATGGCCGACAGCGCCTGTGTGCCGTCATGGGCTTCCTTGAAGACGTACCCCCGCGGCGCCAGCCCCTCGCGCACATGTGCCACGTGCGATGGATCGTCATCGACGATGAGCACCGTCCGGCCGCTCAGCTCGCCGCCTGCCCCAGTCCGCCGGGCTACCTCCGGCGTCCTCTTCCTGTCACCCTCCGCCATGCGGTTGCGCCCCCAGTGCAATCATCCCGCGCTGCCAGAATGCCTGTGATTGTCTCCCGCCGACTCCAGGAAGCCAAGGGGTAGGGCAAGTCCCCGTCTTTCGGAGGCTCAGGCGGGTTTGACGAGGCGGGCCCGGTACACCGGCTCTCCCGAGGTGAGATACCGCCGCTCACGCGTCGAGGGCACCTCCTCCGAGTCATACGGATGGAAAACACCGGAACCCAAGGGGTTGTGGAAACCCACGGATTCCAGGATGGAGAGCATGTTGTGGGCGCGGTCCTCGACGTCGGTGCGCATGTCGAAGCGGCCGCCGGGGGCGAGCCTGGTGAGCAGGAGGGCGGCGAAATCCGGCTGCACGACGGCGCGCTTGGCGTGGGCGCGCTTCCACCAGGGGTCGGGGAACTGGAGGTGGATGGCGGAGAGCGAGCCGGCCGCGAAGATGCGGGGGACGGCGAAGCGGGCGTCGGACTCGACGACGCGCAGGTTCTTCATCCCGGCCTTCTGGGCGCGCTCCTGGGTGTCGCGCGCGTACTTCTTGCGCCACTCGAAGGCGACGAAGCGGATGGTGGGGTTGCGGCGGCAGTACTCCAGCGCGTGGCCCCCGGCGCCGGAGCCGATTTCAAGCTCCAGGGGGCCCGGGAAGCCGAACTCGGCGTCCCAATCCGGAGGGGTCTCCTGGGCGATGAGGTGGAGGCCGACGGGGTCTGGCAGCAAGCGGGGGCGTGGCATGAGGAGGGCGCTCCAACCACGGCCGAGCGGGGTCTGGCCAGGGAAAAACACTGGTATCTGGTATAGGGGAGGGATGAAGGTCTTCCAGTCGGTGGCGGAGGCGGGCCGGGCGCTGATCGGCCGAGCGCTCGCCCTGGGCAACTTCGACGGGGTGCACGTGGGCCACCAGGCCCTCTTCGCGGAGGCGCGCAAGCACGCTTCCCCCGCGGCGTTCACCTTCAACCCCCACCCGGGCAAGGTGCTCCAGCCAGACCTGGCGCCCAAGCTGATTACCTTGCTGCCCCGCCGCCTGGAGCTGCTCGCCGACCTGGGGCTGGAGGCCACGGTGGTGCAGGCCTTCTCGCGTGACTATGCGCGCACGGGCCCCGCGGACTTCGAGGCCACGCTCTTCGACGCGCTCGGCGTGGCGCACGTGGTGGTGGGCAGCGACTTCACCTACGGCGTGGCGCGCGCGGGCAACGTGGAGACGCTGCGCGAGGCGGCGTCCCGGCGGGGCGCGCGCGTCCATGTGGTGACGCCCGTCACGGTGGACGGGGTGGTGGCCTCGTCCTCACGGGTGCGTGAGTACATCCTCGAGGGGCGCGTGTCCGCCGCGTGCCGGCTCCTGGGTCGCCCGTTCGATTTGGACGGGATGGTCGTGGCG
>NZ_JABUMQ010000582.1:0-3045 GCF_013336645.1 Myxococcus sp. CA039A
CCGCCAAGAAGCGCCAGCGTCCCCCGGCCCCGCCCGCGAAATCCGAGGCGTCCGGCGTACCGCTCCATGCGCTCCTGGAGGGCCTGCCGGACGCCTTCTTCACACTCGACGCGGCCTGGCGCTTCACCTACGTCAGCCCGCGCATGGCGGAGCTGCTGGACGGCGTCGCCGGGCCTGGAGACGACGTACGCCGCGCGTGCCCCGGCCTCTTGAAGCTGCGCGACCACCTGCGCTTCGAGCAGCCCGCCACCCAGCAGGCCGCCACGCGCTTCGAGCACGAGTGGCCGGACCGGGAGCTGTGCTTCGACGTGCGCGCGCGCGCGGTGCCCGGGGGCCTGCTGGTGCACTGCCGCGACATCACCGGAGAGCACCGGGTGCGCGAGGAGCTGCGGCGCGCCAGCGAGGTGTTCCGCGCCATCCACGAGGGCACGACGGACGCCGTCTACACGAAGGATTTGGAGGGCCGCTACCAGCTCATCAACAACGCGGGCGCGCGCGCGGTGGGCTACGAAATCTCGCAGATGGTGGGCCGCACGGACCACGAGCTGTTCGCGCCCGAAGTGGCGCGCGTCAACGCCGCCAACGACAGGGAGGTGCTCGCCTTCGGCCGCACCGTCACCTACGAGGACGGGCAGCCGGGCGTCGAGGGCCCTCGCGTGTGGCTGTCCACCAAGGGCGTGCTGCGCGACGCGGACGGCAAGGTGGTGGGGCTGTTCGGCATCAGCCGCGACATCACCCAGCGCAAGTGGGCGGAAGAGGAGGCGCGCCGGCACTCCGAGTTCCAGGAGCAGCTGATGGGCATCGTCAGCCACGACATCCGCAGCCCGCTGGGCGCCATCATGAACTGGTCGCGCGTCATGGCGGAGTCCGGCACGGCCGAGGACGCCCGGCGCACCAGCCAGCGCATCGCCACCGCGGCGGTGCGCATTGAACGGCTCACCCGCCTGCTCCTGGACTTCACGCGCACGCGGCTGATGGGTGGCGTGGCGATTGAGCCCCGGCCGGTGGACCTCAAGGACCTGGTGGAGCGCGTGGCCCACGAGTTCCGCGTGGCCTATCCCGAGCGCGTCATCGAGGTGGAGCACAAGGGCAACACGCAGGGCATGTGGGACCCGGACCGGCTGGGCCAGGTGGCCTCGAATCTCCTGGAGAACGCGCTCAAGTTCGGCCCCGCGGACACCCCCGTGAAGCTGGTGGCGCGCGTGGCGCGGGCCAACAAGCTGGTGCTGGAGGTCCACAACGGCGGGCGCCCCATCCCCGCGCACCTGTTGCCCCACCTCTTCGAGCCCTTCCGCAGCGGCCCGCAGACGACGCGCACGCTGAAGATGAGCTACGGCCTGGGCCTCTACATCGTCCGGGAAATCGTCCAGGCGCACGGCGGCGGCATCGAGGTCAGCTCCACCGAGGAAGAGGGCACCACGTTCATGGTGACGCTGCCCCGCCGCTCGCTGCCCGCGCGGCCTCCCGGTCAAATCCCCCCGCGCGTGCCCCGCTCCGAGCCCAAGTAGCGATTCAAGAGCGCCGCCAGCTCCGAGCCCGCGAAGGGCTTGGTGAGGTAGTCGGTGCAACCGCTCTCGAAGCCCGCCTGCACACAGTCCGGCTCCATGCGCGTGCTGCACAGGATGATGGGCGTGTGGCGGGTGGGCTCGCGCCCGCGCAGCGCCCGGCACGTCTCCAGGCCGTCCAGGTTCGGCATCAGGATGTCGAGCACGACCAGGTCCGGCGCCTCGTCCCGCACGCGCTCCAGCGCCTCCAGCCCGTCGCGGGCGATGAGCGTTTCGAAGCCACGCTCCACCATCATCATCTGGTGCAGCATCAGCACCGTGTGCGAGTCATCGACGAGGAGGACCTTCTTGCGTCGCATGGCGAAGCGCCTCCCGGGCCCGCGCCTTCAGGGCGAGGCCGTGGCCTGACAGAGCTGGCGCAGGTGCATCAAGCGCGGCGGGCCCATGCCCATGAACCGCACACCCATGCCATGGGGACAACACAGCCCGTCGCGCGGCGCGAAGGGGTTGGCCCACGCCACCACGCCGTGGGATTCCAGCCGCTCGCCCGTGGTGGGCAGGTGGATGCGCAACGTCACCGCCGCCCCGGGCCGCGCCGGCACCAGCGTGCGCACGAAGAGGCCACCCGGGCTCAGCGCGAAAGACACGCCCGACGTCCAGGCCAGCCCCTGGGGGCCTCCCTCGCCGAACTCCACCGGGCAGCAGAAGGGCACCCGCTCCTCCACCCGCAGCGACGCGCCCTCGCGCCCCAGCATCGCGTGGATGCGCGGCAGCAGCGTCGCCGCGCGCCCGCTCTCCGCGGGTGTCACCGTCAGCGAGGGCACGCCCTCCAGCAACGCGCGAGCGGCCGTGCCCGAGCGCGCCCACACCCCGCCCCGGGCCCCATCACCGACGGCGATGAGCAGGTGGGGGGCGGAGCCGTGCTCCTCCACCCGCGCGGCGGCGCCCTCCACCGTGGCGCTGTACAGCAGGTGGTGGCCACTGACTTCCAGGAGCGAGCCCAGCCCCGCCCACGTGCGCGCGCCTCCCGCGCCTCCGGCGAGCAGCACCACGCGCGGGCTGTAGCGTTCGCTCGTGACAGGCGGGGGACGGGCGCCCAGAAGCGTGGCCAGCCGCGCGCGCACCGCCGCCTCGCCCACCGGCGCCAGCAGGCAGTCCTCCACGCCCTCCGCGTCCGCGGCCTCCAGCACCTCGGCGGGCGTCTCCGGCTCCGCCACCAGCACCACCGGCGCACCGGACGCACCCACGCGGGACTTGAGGCTGCCCAGTCCTCCGGGGCCGCGCTCGCTCACCTGGCGCCAGTGCACCAGCACCAACCGGGGCCGCGCTCGCGACAGCTCCAGGCTCACCGCGCCGGGCGCCGAGGCCTGCACCGGCTCACAGCCCAGCGCCCGGGCCGCGCGCGACAGTGCCAGCCACGCCTCCCCGGCCACGCCGACCCACAGCACCCTGGGCGAGGGCGGCGCCTCGAGGGTCGTTGGACGGACTGGGCCTGGGGCCATCCTCATGTGGTGCCTCCATGTCCGCATCCCCCCCAGCC
>NZ_JABUMQ010000583.1:0-2938 GCF_013336645.1 Myxococcus sp. CA039A
CTCCCCGAGCGTCCTCACCCTCACGTCCGCCATCCGTCACGCTGGCGCCCCCACCCGACCGCGGACATTAATCGCCCCATGCGCGCCTCTCGCCTGCTCGCCTCCGCCCTCGTGGTGCTCGCCGTGTCGGCCTCCGCCTGTCGCAAGAGCCAGTCCCAGGGCACCGCCTCACCCGAGGACTGCGTGCGCGTCGCGGACGACTGGGGCCCGGATGGCGCCGTGCCCATCACCGTGGACGTCGTCGCCGAGGGCCTGGAGGTCCCCTGGGGCATCGCCTGGCTGCCGGGTGGAGACGCGCTCGTCACCGAGCGACCTGGTCGCGTGCGCCTGCTCAAGGCCGGCGTGCTCCAGCCCCAGCCCGTGGCCACCGTGCGCATCACCCGCGCCGCGGAGGGCGGCCTGCTCGGCATCGCCGCGCACCCGGACTTCGCGACGAACCGCCAGTTCTACGTGTACGTCACCACCGACGCGGGCGGGCAGGACGAGAACCGCGTGGAGCGGTGGACGCTCTCCGAGGACCACACCACCGCGACGTTCGACCGCGTCGTCTTCGGCGGCATCCCCTCCGCGACGTACCACGACGGAGGACGGCTGCGCTTCGGCCCCGACGGCATGCTCTACGCGGGCACCGGTGACGCCCGCGAGCCGGACCGCTCGCAGAACGTCAATGACCCGGCGGGCAAGCTCCTGCGCCTGACTCCCGAAGGACAAATCCCCCAGGACAACCCCTTCCCCGGCTCCCCCGCGTTCCTCACCGGCATCCGCAACCTCCAGGGCTGGGACTGGAAGGATGCCACCACGCTGTACGTCACGGACCACGGCCCGAGCGGAGAGACGATGCGCCGGGGGCACGACGAGGTGAGCCTCGCCCGTCCTGGGAGCAACCTGGGCTGGCCCGGCATCTACTCGTGCGAGCTTCACGCGGGGCAAATCACGCCCTCGCTCACCTTCGCGGACGCGATGCCTCCCGGGGGCGCCGCCCTCTACACCGGCACCGCCATCCCCGAATGGACGGGCTCGCTGCTGGTGGGCACGCTGGGCTCGCGGCACCTGCACCGCGTGCGGTTCGCCGCTGACAACCCCGCCCGAGTCACCCTCCACGAGGTCTACCTGCGCGACACGTACGGCCGGCTGCGCGAGGTGAGCATGGGTCCGGACGGCCACCTGTACGTCACCACGAGCAACTGCGATGGGCGTGGGGACTGCGGGGCGAAGAAGGACCTCATCCTCCGCCTGAGGCGTTGAAGCCCGCGGCCGGCCGGCCTCTCAAGATGGGGTCGTGACCTCGCTCTTCCGTTCTGGAAGACTGCGCGCCGTGCACTTGGAGATGCCTCTCGTCATTGGATTGATGGTGGCTGCCATCGTCCTGGCCATCGCCGCCAAGCGGGCGAACATGCCCTACAACGTGGCGCTCGTGGTGGGAGGCCTGCTCATCTCGGTGGGCAACCTGCTCCCCGGCGTGCCGCCACTCAACCCGGAGGTGGTGTTCCTCGTCTGCCTGCCGGCGCTGCTCTTCGAGGGAGGCATCACCGCGGACCTCAATGGCATCCGCGCCAATGCCCTGCCCATCCTCATCCTGTCCACCGTGGGCATGGTGCTGGCCATTGGCGCCACGGGCACCGCGCTGCACTACCTGGTGGACCTGGCCATCTGGCCCGCGCTGCTTTTGGGCGCGCTGCTGGCCGTGACGGACACCGTCTCCATCCTCTATGCGTTCCGTCGCGCCCCGGTGCCGCCGCGCTTGTCCGGCATCATCCAGGGCGAGAGCCTCTTCAACGATGGCACGGCGCTGGTGGCCTACGCGGCCATCGCCAGCGTGGTGGCGGGAGCAGCGGCGCCGTCGCTGCCGATGCTGGCCGCGCGCGTGTTGCTCGCCTCGGCGGGTGGCGCGGTGGTGGGGCTCGCGGTGGGCATGCTGGGCGCCTTCGTCATCCGCCGCACCGAGGACCCGCTGGCCGAAATCATGGTGACGACGGCCGTGGCCCTGGCCTCGTTCGTGGTCGCCGAGCAGATTCACCTGTCGGGTGCCATCTCCGCCGTCGTCGCGGGACTGGCCGTCGGTGTCGGGCTGCGCAAGGACGTGTCCCCACAGAGTCGGGTGGCCATCCACTCCTTCTGGGAGTACGCCACGTTCGGGGTGAACACCTTCCTGTTCCTGGCGGTGGGACTCACCACCAAGCCGGAGACGCTCAGCGGCTACCTGCCGGAGACGGCCATCGCGGTGGGCTGTGTGTTGGGCGGGCGCGCGGTGGCCATCTACGGGCCCTTCCTGCTCCTGCGGCTCATCCGTCCGGCGGAGGCGGTGCCGCCGCGCTGGCAGCACGTCTTCATCGTGGGCAACATCAAGGGCGCGCTCTCCATCGGACTCGCGCTGGGTCTTCCGGAGACGACGCCGGGCCGCGAGAAGCTGGTGGCCATCGCCTTCGGCGTGACGCTGGTGTCGCTGGTGGGTCAGGGATTGGTGCTCACCCACGCGTTGAAGTGGCTGGGCCTGTTCCAGCAGGACGAGGTGGCGCTGGCCATGTCCGAGCAGCGCGGCAAGCTCATCGCCAGTCGCGCGGCGCATCAGGAACTGGCGTCGCTGCATGAGCAGGGACTGGTGCCCCGCGCCGCGTATGACCACCTGCGCAGCGAGTACCAGGTGAGCATCGCCCGTGCGGAGCGCGAGCTGCGGCGGCTCAATGACCATCACCTCGCGCAGGGGGCGAGGGACCTCATCGCCATGCGGCGTCGGCTCATCGACGCGGAGCGCACGGCGCTGCAGGTCGCGCGCAGGAGCGGCCTCATCCCCGAGACGACGGCGGAGCACATGCTGGCGCAGTTGGATGAGCGGACACTGAATCTGGAGAAGGTGTTGCACGGAGCGCACGGCGACGAGCCGGCAACGGAGCCCGGGAGGAAGGCGTCGTGAAAATCGTCATCGCGGGTGGGGGACGGG
>NZ_JABUMQ010000584.1:0-2898 GCF_013336645.1 Myxococcus sp. CA039A
CCCTTCACCACCCCCACCACCACCATCAGCAGCGGGAAGCCCCACAGCGCCGCGTCGCGCGGCAGGCTCGACAGCCACGGCACGCTGTTCGCCCCGGAGAAGCCGTCCTCGCCCCCCGACAACAAGAAGCGCAGCGCGGGCCCGGTGAGGTACGCGTACGCCCCCGTCGTCACTCCCACCACCGCCATGCACACGAACGCCACCACGAGCACCGCCACATGCGGGCGCGCGTAGCGCAACAGTCGCAACAGTGTCCGCCGCATTCCCTACCGTCCCACCTTGCGCAACGCCGCCTTGGCCAGCTGCGAGTACGGGTTGTACTCCAGCACCTTCAGCAGCTTCTTTCGCGCCAGCGGCGCGTCCCCGAGGTCCGTGTCGATGATGGCCGCGATGATGTGCAGCCGCTCCACATACGGCCCCAATGACAGCGCCTTCTTCAAGACCTTCTGCGCCTTCTGCGCCCGCTGGACCAGGGGACCGCCCGCCGCCTGGTACGTCGCCCAGGCAAGGAAGGAGTAGTACTCCGGCTCGCGCGGGTTGAGCGACACCGCTTCCTCGAACGCATGCATCGCCGACAGGAAGTCGCGACGCTTCAGCGCGGACTCGCCCCGGCGCAGCGCTATCTCCGCGTCCACCACCACCGCCGTGTTCCGCCCCACGTCCAGCTTGCTGAACAGGTACTGGAGATACGCCTTGCGCTTCTCCTCCACGCTCAGCACCCGGTACGACGCGGACAGCTTCTCCTGCACCGAGTCCAGCAGGTCCTTCAGGTCGGAGATGTCGAACTCGGCATACGTGTCCGGATGAAAGCGCATCGCCGTCTCGTGGTACGCGCGCTCCACCGCCTCCGCGTCCGCCGCGATGTCCAACCCCAGGCTGCCAAAGTAGCTGCGGGTGATGATGCGCACCGCCTCCTCACGCAGCGACGCACCCGTCGCCACCGGCAACGACTTGCGCTTGCGAGGCCCTATCCGGTCCGGCACCACCACCGCCGACAGCACGTCCGCCCCCGTCGCCACCGGCGTGGGCGAGAAGGTCACTCCCCCCGTCAGCTTCAGGAACCACAGGAGCGAGTACGCCGCGCGCAGCTCGCCCCGGCCATGCGCGAGCAGCTCCTTCAGGACGATGCGGCCATTGACCTGCATGGCGATCTTGATGTCGTCCGTGTCCAGCGCCATGGCCTGCAGGTCCCGGCCAAAGTCGGACGAGCGCACCGGGTACTCCCCCAGGTTCGCCCGCAGCGACGCCGCCATCACCTTCAACGGAAAGCAGCGCCTCGCCCCCTCGAGCACCTGCGCCAGCGGCGGCAGGTCCACCGAGGCGACCTCCGTCGTGAACTCGTCGCCCGAGTAGAAGGCATACCGGCCCTCGCGCATGCCCAGCACCCGCGCGAGGTTGTCGCGCGTGTAGTCGCGCAGCAGCTGCGACAGCTCCTCGCCCGCCGCCTCCACCCCCGCGTCCGCCAGCGCCGCGCCGATGCGCAGCCCGGACGCCAGCGCCTCCACCACCCGCTCCGCCTGCGCGGCCGTCGCCAGCGTGCGCGCGACGAGGTAGCGCGGAAGTGAGTCCTCCTTCGCCGACGAGTCGAAGCTCACCGGCCCACCGCGCAGGAAGTACACCCGCCGACTCAGGCCTCGGTGCGCCGCCACCAGCACACCATCCCGGCGCAGCCGGTGGATGGAGTGCAGGAGCGAGGGCAGTGGATAGCCCTTCAAGTCACCGCTGTTCACCGCCGGACGCGACAGCGTGGCCGAAAGCCCCGTCAGCGGCACCGCCTGCGCCGCGCGCACCAGCGACTCCAGCCGAGGCACCAGCTCGCCCGGCTTGAGCGGGTCCGCCACGTACGCGTTCACCTTGAGGTCCAGCACCGAGGCCACACCCCGCGCCCGGCCCAGGTGGCCCTTGTCGATGGCGACAATCGGCACGCGCCCGCCCTGGCTGTGCCCTCGGATGAGGTGCACCACGTGCGAGCCTTCCACTCGGGGAAGGTCCACCGACAACACCATCACATCCGGGTTGTCCGCCGCGAAATGCTCCAGCACCGCGATAGGGTCATTCACCGCGCGCACGGAATACCCGGCCTGGGAGAGCAGACCCGTCAGGTGTTCGAGCGTGGGGGGATGGCTCTCGGCGAGCAGAAGCGTCTTCAAGGGTAGCGCAGTCTACACCTTCACCCTGGCTTGCATCAGGGTACGATGCGCCCCCCTCACATGACGCCCCCACCCCGAATCCTCGTCGTGGCAGGCGAGGCCTCCGGCGACGCACACGCCGCCGAACTCGTCGCCGCCCTCCAGGCCCGCCGCCCTGACCTCACCTTCTTTGGCATGGGAGGCTCGCGCCTGGCCGCTCGGGGGGTGGAGCTGCTCTTCGACGCCCGAGAGGTGTCCGTCATGGGCATCACCGAGGTCCTTCCCCGCATTCCCCGCATCCTCCAAATCCTCAAGGGGCTGGCGAACGCCGCCACGGAGCGACGCCCCGACGTCGCCATCCTCGTGGACATCCCGGACTTCAACCTGCGGCTGGCCGAGAAGCTCAAGGCCCAGGGCATCCCCGTCGCCTATTACATCTCGCCGATGATCTGGGCGTGGCGCCGGGGCCGGGTCCGCACCATCAAGCGGCTGGTGGACCGGATGCTGTGCATCCTCCCGTTCGAGGAGGACTTCTATCGCGAGGCCGGAGTGAGTGCCCGTTACGTGGGCAGCCCCGTCGTCGAGCAGGTCCCCGCCCCCGACACCGCCGTCTCCTTTCGCGAGCGGCTGGGCCTGGACAAGGACGCCCCCACGCTCGCGCTGCTACCGGGCAGCCGGATGAGTGAGATTCGCAGGCTCCTGCCGGCGATGGTGGCCGCGGCGAAGCGCCTGTCCGCCGAGCGCCCCGGGCTTCAAATCGTCGTCCCCG
>NZ_JABUMQ010000585.1:0-2890 GCF_013336645.1 Myxococcus sp. CA039A
GTCCTGGGTGGGCGGGGCCGGCGGCGAAAAGGCGTACCGCAGCACCTGCCCCATCCGGTACGAGGACGTGAAGCCCATGACGAAGGGCCCGGTGCGGAACACCTTCTCGTCCCTGCGGAGGACGAGCTGCACGCCCGCTGCCCCGGCACTGTCCCCGCCCAGGCACACGCGGCCCTTCGCCACCACGCCAGCAATGCACGTCACGTTGTCACCTCCTGCGCCATGCGGCGGGCGGCGGACTCGCCGCGCACCAGGGTAAAGAGAGAGGCCACGGCGGCACCCATATCGGCCGGGCCCGCCAGCAGCAGGTGCAGCACCTCGGGCCGGGACGGCGACAGCGTCCCCCGAATGGAGGCCACGTCCGTCGCGGACAGGACCGCGGGGCCGCCCGGGTGGGTGTGCCAGTCGCCCAGGTAGTGCAGCTCCGGGTGGACACGCGCTACCAGCCGGGTGTCCCGCGCACCGTCCGACTCGTAGCCCAGGCGGCTGCGACGCGCGCGCCTTCCCGGGCCCGTCAGCGCCAGCACGTGGGCCTCGCCGTCCACCACCTGCCCCAGCAGCAGCCCGCCCGTCTCCAGCGGGGCGCGCACGCGGGCCATGCGCTGGGCCTTCGCTAGCACCACGCGCCGCACCCAGACGCGGTACGGGCCGGACACGTACAGGACGGCACCTAGCACCGTGGCGCACGCGACGCTCACCGGTAGCTCCCCACCTTGAAGGTGTCGGCATCCTTGCCCAGCATCAGCTCCGTCAGCGCCCACACCGCGGCGTCCATGCGGTTGGGGCTCCAGGTGGACTCCCCGGGCACCCACGTCGTCATCTCGTCCTCGAGGGCAGGCAGTAGGCCCACGTGGTGCACCTTCCCGCGCTCGTACAGGGCGGCCACAGGCTCGGCGCGCTTCGCCTTGCCGCGAGAGGCCGTCACCACCTTCACGTTGACGGGCTTGCGCATCTCCTTCGCCTTGCTGCGAATGGTGGTCTCCACCATGTCGCCGCCGAAGTTCTTCTCGCCCACCACGGCGTCGGCCATCTCCCGCTCGTAGGCCGCCAGCGCCTTCGTGGCCCACGCCTCGGCGGAGAGCTTCCCAGAGGCGTCCAGCCACACGTAGGCGTGCCCGTTGGAGGCCTTCCCGGCGCAGACAATGCCCACCTCGTCGTTGCTGGGGCCGTCACCGCCTGCCGGGTCCACCGCCACCACCACGCGCACCATGGGCAGCGGCTTGCCCTCGGCGTCCACAGGCTTCGGCGCGCGCGCGTTCTCCAGCGTCTCCGGAGTCCACAAGGCGCCCACTGCGGCCGCCTTGAAGGCCTCCTCTACCGTCGCCGGGTACTCGCGCCGGAAGTCGGCCACGCCCTTCTCGAAGCCGGACACCTTCGAGCGGCGCCACGCCAGTTGCCCATCGTCCAGGGCGTAGCCGTGCACCTGGTGGCACAGCTCCGCGTACCGCACCTCCTCCGAGGTGCGCTCGAAGCCCGCGGGCACCGCCAGGCGGTACTCGTCCTGCCAGAACCACGGGATGAAGATGAGCTCGTACTCGTTCTCCCCCTTCTGCGCCGCGAGGCAGAGCCGGTAGAAGAGTCCCTGCGGTCCGTCGCTGGTGGACTCGAGGATGATTTCCGTCCCCGGCACGTTGCCCACGGCCTCCAGCACGCCGCGCATGTGGCCCGAGGCGTTGGGCCAGAAGGCGACTTCTGAGCCGTGGAAGTACTGCAGCGTCGACGAGCGCCCCGTCCCCTTGCTCCCCGCAGTGCCCACCTTGTACCCGGAGGCCAGCTTGTCGAAGAGCAGCTCCTTGGCGTTGGACGCGCTGGTGGTGGGCTTCACGAGCGCCGGGCAGTGCTCGTGGTACGTCTTCGCCATCTTGAAGAGGTTCGCCGTCGCCGGGTCCTCGTGCGTGAGGATGTAGGCGCTCACGCCCTTCCGGTGCGTCACCCGCCAGTAGAAGCGCGCCTCCACGTACGTGCTGCACCCCTGCTGCCGCCCCTTGAGGATGATGGCGCGCACCCTCCCCGTCTTCCGGAGCTGCACCTCCAGTCGCTCGTGCAGGTACAACTGGGCCTTGTTCAGCTTCAGCCGCGGCAGCTCCGCCCCGGACACCTCCTTCGGGCGAATCCGCAGGCACTTCTCCGCGTAGTGGGGGAAGTCGTCCTTCAGCCGCTGGCGGATGGCCTTCTCTCGCGGCGACAGCTCCTCCTGCGCGTCCTGCACCACCGGCCGCCCACCACGCCCCCTCAGCTCGCGCGGCTGACGGCGCCGAGCCACCTGCGTCCGAAGAGAGGTCTTCTTCCGCGCCTGCCGGGCCGCGCTCACTCCAGCTCCCCCAGCGCTTCCTCGTGGCTCTTCTTCACCTCCGTCAGCTCCACCTTGTCGGTGAACATCTTCAGGTACTTGCCGAGCAGCTCCAGCGCCTTGTCCTTGGGCCAGAGCTTCAGCTTCGTCACCATGCCGACCTGGACGCGCTCCTCCCCCTTCCCCGCGAAGAGCTCTTCCACCTCGATGCTGGAGATGGCCCGGCGGAAGTCCTCGGGCATGTCCTTCAACGCGAGCACACCACCGCGCTCTCCCACGCCCTGGCCGATGTCGGAGAAGGCGATACGCCGCAGCTCGCGGATGACCTCGGCGACCTCGACGACGACCTCTTCCTTCACGGCCTCATCGAGGGCCGCCTGGCCAGCCTCCACGGCCGCCAGCACCTTGGCATTCCTCAACAGGCGGGAGCCCTGGGACTCCGCCGTCGCCTCGGAGTACCCCGCGCGGATGGCGGCCTGGGCCGCGCAGGAGTCCTTCAGGAACTCCCGGACGAAGGCGCGCTGCTTGGGCGTCAGTGATCGCGAGGCATCGCCCTTGCCGTCGTCCGGCTCCGGGGCGTCTGTCTCTTGTACACATCTC
>NZ_JABUMQ010000586.1:0-2884 GCF_013336645.1 Myxococcus sp. CA039A
GGGCGGGGAAGCTCGGCGCCCTGGGGCCGGTGGGCTCACACCTGGAAGCCTCGCGCTCCCTCCGGTGACAGGAGGAGTGTGACCATGGCTCAGGGATATTCGTTGAACATCGGGTTGAATCTGGTGGACCCGGCGCACTACGCGGGCTGGGACGGAGCGCTCGTCGCCTGCGAGGCGGACGCCGAGGACATGGTGGCCATCGCCACGGAGCGGAAGTTCTCCACCGTGCGCAAGGTGCTCACCAAGGATGCGACGCGGGGCCGCATCCTGAAGGAGATGGACGAGGCGGCCCGCGTGCTCCAACCCGGAGACCTGTTCCTGCTGACGTACTCCGGACACGGCGGGCAGCTCCCGGACCGCAACAGCGACGAGTCGGACGCGCAGGACGAGACGTGGGTGCTCTACGACGGAGAGCTCATCGACGACGAAATCCACCTCGCGCTGTCCAAGCTGAAGCAGGGCGTGCGCGTGCTGATGTTCTCCGACAGCTGCCACAGCGGCACGGTGAGCAAGGCGGCTTACGCGGCGCTTCGGGGGTCAGGCAGCCTGGAGTTGCTGTCGGACACGCTGCATGACCCGACGCCGGGAGAGCGGCGCTTCAAGGACATGCCCACGGCGATTGCCCTGCGCACGTACCGGGACAACAAGGCCTTCTACGACGACGTCATGGCGGGGCTCCCGAAGGATGACCCCATCGCGAAGACGAAGGCGACGGTGCTGCTCATCTCCGGGTGCCAGGACAACCAGCTCTCCAGCGACGGAGCCTTCAACGGCCTGTTCACCGCGAACCTGCTGCGCGTCTACAACAGCGGGAAGTTCCGGGGCGGCCACCGCACGTTCCACCGCCGCATCGTCCGGCGCATGCCACCGCTCCAGTCGCCCAACTACTCCATCGTCGGCGTCCCCAGCCGCGAGTTCGAGCGGGAGACGCCCTTCGAGGTGTGACAAAGGGCCGAGGGGGGACTGATGGAGTCCCTCCACGGCCCTCTGTCATGACGCCGCGTTCGCGGTGGGGCTCAGTACGCCTTGGAGAACACGATGCGGCCCGGCGAGTCCTCGCCGGTGACGACGCACTTGCCCGGCTCCTGCTTGAGCGCGAAGGGACGGTTGCGCGTGGTCAGGCCCGTCTCTTCCTTGATGCGCGCCTCCACCTTGGGGTCCAGGTTCCAGTGCGCGAGCAGGAAGCCCGCGTCCGCCTTCTCCTTCATCTCCTCGTAGGAGTTGACCTCGAAGGTGTGCTCGTCGCGGAACGTCTTCGCCTTCTGGAAGAGGTCCTTCTGCATCTGGTCCAGCATCGACTGGGCCTTGGCGGCGGCCTCGCCCAGCGGGATGAACTCCTTCACCTTCAAGTCACGGCGCACCATGACGCAGGTGCCCTTGGCCAGGTCCTTGGGGCCAATCTCGATGCGCACGCAGGTGCCCACCAACTCGTGCTCGAAGTACTTGAAGCCGGGGCCCTTGCTGTCGTCGTCGTCCACCACCACGCCCAGGCCCGACTTGCGCAGGTCGGCGGCGAGCGCGTGGCTCTTCTCCAGCACCTGGGCCTTCTCCGTGTCGGTCGCCTTGCCGAAGATGGGGATGATGACCACGTGCGTGGCCGCCAGCTTCGGCGGGACGATGAGGCCCGAGTCATCCGAGTGGGTCATGATGAGGCCGCCGATGAGGCGCGTGGACACGCCCCAGGACGTCTGCCAGACGAAGTGCTCGCGGCCGTCGCGACCCTGGAACTTGGTGTCGAAGGCCTTGGCGAAGTTCTGGCCCAGGTTGTGGCTGGTGCCGGCCTGCAGCGCCTTCTTGTCCTGCATCATGGCTTCGATGCTGTAGGTGCGCAGGGCGCCGGCGAACCGCTCCGACTCCGACTTGCGGCCCGTCATCACGGGCATGGCCATGTAGTCCTCGGAGAACGTCCGGTAGACCTCCAGCATCTGGAGCGTCTCCTTCTCCGCGTCCTCTTCCGTCTCGTGACAGGTGTGGCCTTCCTGCCAGAGGAACTCGGTGGTGCGCAGGAACAGGCGCGTGCGCATCTCCCAGCGCATCACGTTCGCCCACTGGTTGATGAGCAGGGGCAAATCTCTATAGCTCTGCACCCACTTGGCGAAGCTGCGGTTGATGATGGTCTCCGACGTGGGTCGGATGACGTAGGGCTCCTCGAGCTTGGCGCCGCCCGCGTGGGTGACGACGGCGAGCTGGGGGTTGAAGCCCTCGACGTGCTCGGCTTCCTTCTTGAGGTAGCTCTCGGGGATGAGCAGCGGGAAGTAGGCGTTCTTGTGGCCCAGGTCCTTGAACATCTTGTCCAGGACGCGCTGCATGTTCTCCCACAGCGCGTAGCCGTTGGGACGGATGACCATGCAGCCCTTCACGTCCGAGTAGTCGGCGAGCTTCGCCTTCTGGACCAGGTCGACGTACCACTCGGAAAAGCCCTTCTCTCGGGGCGTGAGCTTATCGGCCATGTGCTGAGCACCTTTTCAAGTCGTTGAAAGAGGACGGTTGCCTACGCTTTGGCCACCCGGAAATCAACGCTCCAGTCGTCCCAGGACGTCCCTCGGCTCGTCCCAGGGTGGGTCGTTCACGTTGCGAGGGCTTTCGGAGGGCGGCGAGGATGCCCCGGCTGTCCCGTGGTCGTCCCAGGAGGAAGACATGCTGCGCGCCGTGGCTGGAGAGGTTCATTCCCTGGCGGTTCCCTTCCGGATGGGGGCGTTCGACCTGGGGGGACGGATGACGGTCATCCGCCTGCCGGGCGGGGGGCTGTGGGTGCACTCGCCGGTCGCCTGCACGCCCGAGGCGCGCGCGGCGGTGGACGCGCTGGGCCCGGTGCGCTTCCTGGTCGCGCCCAACCTGATGCACCACCTGCGGGTGGGGGACTGGGCGGCGGCGTATCCGGAGG
>NZ_JABUMQ010000587.1:0-2869 GCF_013336645.1 Myxococcus sp. CA039A
GCTTCAGCACGTAGGTGATGCCGGCGACGCGGCAGGTGGCCTCCATGCAGCCGAAGCCGGGGAAGGGCGCGTCGCCGAACTGGTCCATCCAGCCGATGCCGAGCACCAGCGGTTCGAAGATGGCCCGACGGTCCTTGCCGGTGCCCATGAAGGCCTCCAGCCGGCCCTCGGCGTCCACTGCCAGCTCGAGCGACACCGGGCCGCTTCGGGGCGACTCCATGCCCAGCATCGCGCCCCGGCGCTCACCCAGCGCCCACTCCAGGCGCAAGGGCTCGCCCACTCCGTTGTGCACCAGCGCCACGTAGCGGCCGGTGCTTCCCGTCAGCAGCATGGCCACGGTGGGGGGCGCAGAAGGCTGGTACAGGCTGAACATGTCCCGCAGGCGGCGCTCCCAGGTGGGCGGCGGCGCTTCGGTGAGCAGTTGGCCCGTCAGGCTGAGGATGTCTCCCTCCCGTCGCGTGACGTCCACGCGCACCCGCCCCACGCCCGTCGTGTCGTCCTGCCAGGGGAACACGAGCGTCTTGTCCTCGAGGTTCACCGGCCTGCCGGCGACCACGAGGCTCTGCTCGGCGAGGCCCTCGCCCAACGTCACCTTGCGGCGCTCGGGACCTGCTTCCTCCCGCCCGGGCACGGGCTGGATTCGCGGCTCGCCCAGGTACGCCATGATGGTGGCGCCCGGTGAGGTGGGGACGCGCCGCTCGCCGCTCAGGTAGAACGCGGTGCCCAGCACGAAGCTCGCCGCCAGCACCATCAGCACGGCGACCGTCTGCATCACGACGCGCACGACCTTGCGCACGCCCGCCTTGACGCGCTGCACGCGCGTGAGCTTCACCGGCAGCATCGACGGCAGGCTGCCAGGGACGAGCAGCTCCAGGTCCGCGATGAGCGCCGCGACCGACGGGTAGCGGTCCTCCGGGTCCGGCTTGAGGCACTTGGTGACGATGCTGTCGACGCGCGGGTCCAGCCCCGGCTTGCGCTGGGACGGCGGGTCGAACGTGCCCAGCGGCACCTCTCCGGTCAGCCACTCGTAGAGGATGACGCCCAGCGAGAAGATGTCCGCGCGCGCGTCCGCGTTCTTCGCGTCCACCCGCTGCTCCGGCGCCATGTACGACAGCGTGCCCATGGACACGTGCGTGGACGTCAGCGCGTAGCGCGAGGAGGGACTCGCGTCGTCCAGGAACGAGGCGAGCCCGAAGTCGGACACCTTGGCGATGCCACCCGCCTGCTGGTCCAGCAGGATGTTCTCCGGCTTCAGGTCGCGGTGGATGACGCCTCGGCCGTGCGCGTACTCAATCGCCCGGCAGATTTCGAGCATCCGCCGCAGCGCGCCGAAGATGTCGAGCTGGGGGGCGCGGATCAACTCGCGCAGCGACGGCCCGTCCACGAACTCCATCACCAGGTAGTAGGTGACGTCCGTCTTCCCCTTGTCGACGATGGAGACGACGTTGGGGTGGCTCAGCGCGGCGAGGGCCGCGGCTTCCTTCTGGAAGCGCGCGATGAAGGACGGGTCCTTGGCCAGCTCCGCGTTGAGCAGCTTCACCGCCACCGTGCGACCCAGCGACAACTGGGTGGCCTTGTGGACCTCTCCCATGCCTCCGGTACCCACGAGTTTTTCGAGGCGGTAGCCGCTGATGAGATCCGGGGAACGGGTCCGGCTTATCGCCGTCGGGTCAATGGAGGACATGGCGGTAGGGCAGGGGGGCCGCCAGGGTAACAGAAACGCTCGGCGGAGGTGTCCACGCGCGAGAGAGGGGGTCGCCGATGCCCAGGCTGCCCGGCGACCAGGGGAGCGACTTCGAGTCTCAGTGCCCCGAAGCCGGAGTGCGACCCACCGCCGCGCGCAGGCTGGTGCGGACCTGATCCAACGACGAGCGCATCTGCCCGTGGCGCACCGACGCCGCCACCGCCCGCGCCAGCGACTTCAGGAGCGATACCTCTTCGGGCTTCCACGCCCGGGGACGGCGGCAGTCCTCGAAGACGGCCACCCCCCACCACTGCTGGCGCGAGGGGTTGATGGGGCACAGCAGGATCGACTGCGTCCCCTGGCGCTCCAACAAGTCCCGCATCATGGGCGGCGCGTCACGGGTGGGGCACGCCACCACCATTCCCGCCTCCAGCATGTCCACCCAGCCCGGCGCGAAGTCCCGGAAGGAGAAGGCGCGCAGCACGGGGTTGGCCAGCGCGGACGCGGTGGGCGGCTCCGCCCAGGCGTAGCGCAGGTCCGTCACGAACCGGCCGTACGTCTGCTGCGTGCGGTTCTCGAAGATGTACGCCCGGTCCACGCCCAGCGCATGGCCGACCATCCCCAGGGACTCGACGGCGGTGCTGGGCCCGAGCCCCTTCTCCAGCAAGAGCTTCGAGGCTTCCGACACCTTCGAGAAGGCTTCCACCATGGGGTGACTCCAGGAAAAGACGAATTGCAACGGGTTCCGCAAGTATCCGGAACGGACTGTCATCCTCTGAAGTCACATTAAGCGCGATTACTGTGTTTCTGTCAAATCCCAGTTTTACTGAAAGTCAAGAGTTCGTGCCGCAGACAATGACCCAGGAGGGGTGTAGATGACACAGGTGCTTTTCCGAGCAGGCAGGGCCGGCGACGAAGTGTCCGGGGCAGGACAGACCCTGAAAATGCCACGAGGGCGCCCCCTTGGAAGGGCACCCTCGTGTGGATTCCTCAGAACGAGGAAATCGAGACTACTTGGTCTCGGTGGCGGTCTCGGCCTTGGGGGCCGCCTTCTTGGCCTTCTTGCCAGCCTTCGGCTTGGCCTCGGCGGCGGCGGGCTTGGCCTCCTCGGCCTTCACCTCGGCGGCGGGCGCGGGCTGCGCCTCGGCGGGAGCCGCGACGGGCGCGGCGGCGGCCGGCTTGGCC
>NZ_JABUMQ010000588.1:0-2859 GCF_013336645.1 Myxococcus sp. CA039A
CAGATGTTTATAAGAGACAGACGTACCCCCAGCCCCATCCACCCTTCGAGCACGCGGTGACGGTGCTGGATGTGCTCTTCCACCTGGGGCCGGAGGCACCCGAGGCCATCTGGGGCTGGCGCCAGCGGGCTCGCTGAGGGGCTGCCTGCCCCCTGTTCGTCCTCGCGTCCGTGCTTGCGGCTTTGCCCGGCGCGCGAGGGGTGTGCTACCCCACGAGAGCGATGACTTCGGCTCGTGGCAGTACGGGATGGAACGCGGTGGCCCAGGGCGCCCTGGGGTGTTTTCTGGTGGCGGCCTTCTTCGGGTTGAAAGAGACCGCACCCGGGCTGACCGTCTCCTTCCGCATGCCCTTCAGCGCCAGCTCTTCCGGAGAGCTGTACCAGTGGCTGGGCCACGCGCTGTTGCTGGTGCCGGGAGGCGTCCTGCTGGGGCTGTCGCTCGTGCATGGGCTGTCGGCGCCAGCGGTCCGGATGTGGCGCCGGCTGGAGGCGCTGAGCGCGCAGGAGCGGCGCGCTGGAGCCGTGTTGGTGGCGGTGGTGGCCTTCCTGCTCGCGCGAGTCGGGCGCTTCGTGTTCCTGCTGGACCGTCCCATCACGGATGACGAGCAGGCGGCTCGCTTCGGTGGGCAGGTGCTCGCCAGCGGCAGGTTCCTGGTGAAGCTGACGGACCCGCTGGAGTCCTTCCCCACCATCTTCCTCTACGTGCGGGATGGCATGGGCTCCAGCTTCGAGTGGCTTGGGCTGCAGGTGGCGTGGGCGTTGGGGGAGCTGACGGGGACGGGCTCGCTCGTCTTCTCGCTGGCGGCGGCGGTGCCCGCGGTGGTGGTGGCCTGGGTGGCCACCCGGCGGCTGGGCCCGGCGTGGGGTGGGGTGGCCGCGCTGCTGGTGCTGCTGTCACCGATGTCCGCGCTGCTGTCGATGACCGCTCATGCGCACCTGCTGTCCCGCGCGGCCTTGTCGGTGGCGGTGGTGTGCTTCCTCAAGGCGGAGGAGAAGGGCGGGCGTTGGTGGACGTGGCTGGGGCTGGTGAGTGGTGTCTCCTTCCTGTGCCGGCCGTTCGAGACCCTCTTCTTCCTGGCGCCGTTCTACCTCTGGGTGCTCTGGCGGCTGGTGCGCCGGGAGCTGCCCGTGGGAGCGTGCCTGGGAGGGCTGGTGCTGGGCTGGTTGCCGGCGGTGGTGGCCTTCCTCGCCTTCAACCATGCGGTGACGGGGGACGCGTTGCTCCCCGCGCGCGTGTCCATGTACACCTTCCCGGCGAAGCTCTCCGCGCATGACGCCTCGATGCTGGAGCGCTTCGGCGCGAACACCAGCTACAACGCGTTGATGCTCGCGGTGTGGTTCCTCGGGCCGGTGGGGGTGCTCCTCGTGGGAGTCGGGGCGTCGTGGGACCGGCTGACGAAGCTGTTGCTCCTGTCGGTGCTGGCGCTGCTGGGGCTGGGGCTCTTCCACGACAACCACGGCATCCACTCGGTGGGTCCCATTCACTATTCGGAATGCGCGCCGGCGCTGGCGCTGGTGGCCGTGCATGGGCTGCGGAGGCTGGTGGATGTGGCCCGCCGGGCCGAGCTGCCGTCCGCGACAGTCATGGCGGGAGTGCTCGGTTCCCTGGTGGTCGGACTGGGCATCTTCGACATGCGCAACGCGCTGGCCCTGCGAGAGCAGGCCCTCATCCACGAGTCGATGGAGGCGTACCTGAATGACGCGGGGCTGGGGCGCGCGGTGGTGCTGGCGCCTCAGTACGCCGTGGCCTGGAATCAAGTGCCCGCGTTCCGGAAGGTGGGGAGCTTCGTCCTGGAGTGGCCGCCTCCGCACCCGGGCTACGAGGAGGACCTCATCGTCCTGCACGATGGGCCGGGCTTCGCGGAGAAGCTGCGACCGCGGTTCCCGGATCGCCGCTTCTTCCGAATGGTGCCCGGCAAGGCCCCGGACCCCTTCCGGCTGGAGCCCCTGGACGTCGGTGGCGCGCCTCCTCCCGCCTTGCCCGCGCCCACCGCGGAAACGGGCGGACGTTGAGGCGCGTCATGCGAGCGCGCGAACGCGTGGGCGCCGCGAGTCCGTCCCTCGCGGCGTTTCAATCCGCCGTCATCCCGTCCTTCTGGCCCTGAGCTTTCGAGGCCCCTCATGGCAACCTCCGCCGCGCGCCCCAGCTCCCTCCGTCCTTCTCCGCACTCCCTCCTCGTCTTCGTCACGGCGCTGGCGGTGTATGCGGGGACGCTGCGCAACGGGCTCGTCTATGACGACATCCCGCTCGTGGTGCAGAACCCGTGGTTGCGCTCGCTGGACACGCTGGCCGAGGCCTTCCAGCGCCCGCTGTTCGCGTTCGACGACGAGCCCACCTCCCAGGTGGATCGCAGCCCCGCGGAGAGCTACTTCCGGCCGCTCGCCCACGTGCTGTTCTTCGCGCAACGCGCGCTCTTCGGCACCACGGCCTGGCCGCACCACCTCGTGCTGATGCTCCTGCATGGCCTGGCGTCGCTCCTGGTGGGATGGCTCCTGCGTGAGTGCCTCCGTCGCCCCGGGGAGAACCTCTCCGAGGCAGGAAGCTGGGCCGCGCTCGCCGGCGCGCTGCTCTTCGCCGTGCACCCCGTGCACACGGAGTCGGTGGCCTGGGTGAGTGGGTGTATGGACGTCGCGGCCACGCTGATGGTCCTGCTCTCGGTGCGCCTCATGGTGGGGAGCTCCGGCTCATGGCGATGGGGCGTGGGAGCGGGCCTGTTGTGGTTCGCGGGCCTGCTGTTCAAGGAAGTGGCGGTGGTGTTCCCCGTGGTGCTGTGGGCCACGGACCGTGCGGTGGGCACGCGTCCCGCCCGCCCGGGGCTTCGGGGGTGGGCGCTCCGATATGCCCCCCTGGGGCTGGGGC
>NZ_JABUMQ010000589.1:0-2762 GCF_013336645.1 Myxococcus sp. CA039A
CTCGCTGAAGAGGCCCGGGTTCGTGCGGAGGAAGAGCGACTCGCTGAAGAGGCTCGGCTCGCTGAAGAGGCCCGGGTTCGTGCGGAGGAAGAGCGACTCGCTGAAGAGGCTCGGCTCGCTGAAGAGGAGCGACTCGCTGAAGAGGCTCGGGTCCGTGCGGAGGATGCGCGACGCGCCGAAGAGGCACGGATTCGTGCGGAAGAGGCCCGACTCGCTGAAGAGGCGCGACTCGCTGAAGAGGCGCGGGCTCGTGCTGAGGAAGATCGCCGCGCGGAAGAGGCTCGGCTTGCTGAGGAGGCCCGGCTCGCGGAAGAGGCTCGGCTCGCTGAAGAGGCTCGGCTCGCGGAAGAGGCTCGGCTCGCTGAAGAGGCTAGGCTCGCTGAAGAGGCTAGGCTCGCTGAAGAGCTACGCGCGGAAGAGGCACGGGTCCGTGCCGAGGAAGAGCGCCGCGAGGAAGAGGCTCGGCTCGCTGAAGAGGCCCGGCTCGCGGAAGAGGCCCGGCTCGCTGAAGAGGCTCGGCTGGCGGAAGAGGCCCGACTCGCCGAAGAGGCTGGGGTTCGTGCAGAGGAAGAGCGCCGCGAGGAAGAGGCTCGGCTCGCTGAAGAGGCTCGGCTCGCTGAAGAGGCTCGGCTCGCTGAAGAGGCTCGGCTCGCTGAAGAGGCTCGGGTTCGTGCGGAAGAAGAGCGCCGCGCTGAAGACGCCCGACTAGCCGAAGAGGCTCGGCTGGCTGAAGAGGAGCGCCTCGCTGAAGAGGCTCGACTCGCCGAAGAGGTGCGGGTCCGCGCGGAGGAAGAGCGACTCGCTGAAGAAGCCCGGCTCGCTGAAGAGGCTCGGGTTCGTGCGGAGGAAGAGCGAATCGCGGAAGAGGCCCGGCTCGCTGAAGAGGCGCGACTTGCCGAAGAGGCACGGGTCCGTGCGGAGGAAGAGCGACTCGCTGAAGAGGCTCGACTCCGTGCTGAGGAAGAGCGACGCGCTGAAGAGGCTCGGCTGGCTGAAGAGTCGCGGCTCGCTGAAGAGCGACTCGCGGAAGAGGCTCGGCTGGCTGAAGAGTCGCGGCTCGCTGAAGAGCGACTCGCGGAAGAGGCTCGGCTGGCTGAAGAGTCGCGGCTCGCTGAAGAGCGACGCGCTGAAGAGCGACGCGCTGAAGAGGCTCGGCTAGCGGAAGAGGCGCGGGCCCGTGCGGAGGAAGAGCTCCGCGCGGAAGAGGCTCGGCTTGCTGAGGAGGTTCGGCTCGTTGAAGAGGCTCGGGTTCGTGCGGAGGAAGAGAAACGCGCTGAAGAAGCTCGCCTAGCTGAGGAGGCTCGGGTCGCTGAAGACGAGCGATTCGCTGAAGTGGCTCGGGTCCGTGCGGAGGAAGAGCGTCGCGAGGAAGAGGCTCGGCTCGCGGAAGAGGCTCGGGTTCGTGCGGAAGACGAACGCCGTGCTGAAGAGGCCCGATTCGCCGAAGAGGCTCGGCTGGCGGAAGAGGCTCGACTCGCCGAAGAGGCTCGGGTCCGCGCGGAGGAAGAGCGACGCGCTGAGGAGACTCGGCTCGCGGAGGAAGCTCGCGTTCGTGCGGAGGAAGAGCGACTCGCTGAAGCGGCCCGGCTCGCCGAGGAGCGCCGCGAGGAAGAGGCACGACTCGCTGAAGCGGCACGACTCGCTGAGGAGCGCCGCGAGGAAGAGGCCCGGCTCGCGGAAGAGGCCCGACTTGCTGAAGAGCGCCGCGAGGAAGAGGCCCGGCTCGCGGAGGAGCGCCGCGAGGAAGAGGCTCGGCTCACGGAGGAAGCCCGGCTGGCGGAAGAGGGTCGACTCCGAGCCGAGGAAGAGCTCCGCGCGGAAGAAGCCCGACTCGCGGAAGATGCCCGGCTGACGGAAGAGGCTCGGCTCCGCGCCGAGGAAGAACAGCGCGCCGAGGAAGAACAGCGCGCCGAGGAAGCCCGTCTGGCCGAAGAGGCTCGGCTCCGCGCCGAGGAAGAACAGCGTACCGAAATCATCCGCCTGGCCGAAGAAGCCCAGCTTCTCGCAGAGGAAGAGCGACTCGCCGAGGAGGCCCGGCTCGAGGAAGAGGCCCGGCTCGCGGAAGAGGCGCGTCACGCGGAGGAAGTCCGTCTCGAAGTCGAGCGTCGCCGCGCGGATGCGGTGCGGCGCGCGAAGGAAGTGCGTCACGCTGAACAGGCCCGCCTCGCGGAGGAGCAGCGCCTCGCCGACGAGGCACGGCAAGCCGAGGAAGCCCGCCTCGCCGCCGAAGCCCTTCAGTCCGACGAGCAGCACATCGCCGAAGAGGCCCAGCTCGCGTCGGAGCAGGCCCTCCAGCTCCCCGCGCCCTCGGCCCCCACCGCTGACGCCTCGGACGACATCGACGCGCTCACTCTCGACGTCGGGGACATCATCCCCGCGGATCCCGATGAGCCGCCGCCCGCGAACCCCTTCCCCCGCGCCTCCAACGTCCCGCCGCTCGCGGCGTCTTCGTCCCAGGCGAGCCTCCCCCTCCATGCCGAAAGCCGCGAGGCCCTGCGAACGGCCAGGGAGCGCGCCCAGGCAGAGCTTCTCCACGACATGGAAGAGGCGCTGAGGCGCTCGAAGTCCCAGCCGCTCGAGCCCTGGCTCGCGGACGAGCCTCCGGCCACCGTGCCTCCCACCCGGACACGGGACCGAGTCCCCGTCCAGGACGAGTCCTGGCGCGCGAAGGAGACCCTCCTCACGCCGCCGGCCGAGTCCGAGTCCGACCTGCCGCTGCTCGAGCTCGAACCCGAGCCCGAGCCCGAGCCCGAGCTCTGGGC
>NZ_JABUMQ010000058.1:0-40615 GCF_013336645.1 Myxococcus sp. CA039A
GGCGAGGTCTCCGCCCGGGGAGGGCCACGTGGAGCATGCGTTTCGAGGGGTCGTGTCGGGGGGCTGCATCCGTGACGAGCAGGAGCTGATGCTGGTCGTCAGCCACCCCCATCCGGACAATGACTTCGGAGGCGGGCCGGGCCCGGTCGGGGAGTGGAACCAGCCCGTGGACGCGGAGGCGTACCAGGACCTAGTCGACTCCGGCTCCGACCCGGACGACGCCAGGTTCGAGGTGGATGATTACCAGCATGTAGCGGTGCGCACGGCGGGCGCGTGGACCCTGGAGCAGGTGGTGGTGGTGGGGACCATCGACGCCCTGTGTCGACTGGGAGCCAACCGCCATGGGGCGTTGGTCTCGTATGGCGGCTCGGCGCACTTCGTGGCCATCCGTTCGAGCGAAAGCGGGAAGTGGGAGTCGCTGGAGTACGAGGGCGTTCCGGAGGGGCTGGTGGAGACGCGGGTGTGCTTCAGCGGTGAGGACATCGTGATGGCGGGGAGCCGAGGTTTCGAGCTCGACTCGCCCGCGGAGGTGGGGCTGCTCGTGCGCGCCGAGGGAGCCATGCGCTGGACGCAGTCGCTGGGGCAGTTGCCAGGGCGGGTGCTCGCGCTGGACAGTTGTCCAGGGGCGGCTGGGGCGCGGGTGCTCTATGCGGGCGGCCGGAGCATCTGGATGCATGGGGAGGGCGGCTGGCGCGAGGTCCACTCGTTCCCGCGCGGGGAGGTGTCGTTCGTGCGGTGTTTCCCCTCGGGTGAGGTGATCGCCGGGACGACGCAGGGGGACGTCATCCTGGGCACGGCGGAGGCGTGCCGCGTCGTCGCTCGCGTCGGTCGCATCCATTCGGCCGAGCAGTGGGGTGGCGAGCTCTATGTGGCGGACGAGGAGAACGTCTATCGCGTGGATGCCTCGGGCTTCGAGCGGTGTGCCGTGCCCAAGGAGTCGTCCGTGGCGAGGAACGTGTCCGACGTGGGCATGCTCGTCGTGGGGAATGACCGGCTGTGGCTGGCCGGGAGCCACGTGCTGGCTTCGAGCACGGATGGGAAGCGCTGGACGACGCACCCGGTGCGGTGAGCCGAGGAGCGTTGCGTGAGCTCGAGGACCTCGGGCTCCCGATGGTTCATCATTCCGGCTGGGTTCGTGCCCGCTATCGAGGCAGGGCCGCGAGGAGCGTCGACGTGCCTATCAAGATGACCATCCGTATCAGAAACGAGCTTGGGCGCCCCGCATCTCTGGTCCTCGAGCCCTGGGGAGAAGTGGCTCCGCTGGCGGCCGGGGAAGAGGTGGACATTCATGCCCAGGGACCTGGACCTGAAGAGGTGCACGACGGCGGATTCGTGCAGGTGGATATGACCGCTGACGGAGTCAACGTCTGGGGATGGTCTGGCTCCATCTTGGATATTTCACGGTCCTCGGGGTCGTGAGACCGCACCCTGTCTAGATTTTTGGCAGGGGCCAGGGCTTGAGGCCTGAAATCTGCTCGGCCTCTTCCACCGCCATGTTCAGCCGTGCCCGCTCGCGCCGCACATAGTCGCGCACCGCGCTGTCCAGCCTGCGGTCGAAAATCACGTGCGCGCTGTGCACCGCCGTGGGCTCGAAGCCCCGGGACACCTTGTGCTCGCCACCCGCGCCCGGCTCGAACACCTTGCGGCCCGCTCGGATGCAGTCGTCCACCGAGTGGTACAGACACACGTGGAAGTGCAGGAACGGGTGCTCCTCGATGCTCCCCCAGTAGCGTCCGTAGAGCCGCTCCTTCGTCGCCAGGTTGAAGGCCCCCGCGATGACCCGGCCCTCGCGCACCGCCTCCACCATCTCCACCGAGTCCGGCATCGCCTTGAAGACCCGCGAGAAGAAGTCCGGCGTGAGCTGCACCCGGCCCCAGGAGTGCCGCTCGCACGTGGCCTCGTAGAACTCATACGCGCGCTTCGCATGCGCCTGCGTCAGCTCCGCGCTTCGCACCGTGCGCAGCGTGATTCCCTGTGTGGCCGCCGCTGCTCGCTCGCGCTTGAGCTGATGTCTCCGCTTGGAGTCGAAGCGCGACAGGTAGTCGTCGTAGCTCGCGTAGCCCGGGTTCTTCCACTGGAACTGGAGCGTCACCCGCCGCGCCAGCCCCTGCTCCTCCAGGAAGTCCGCCTCTTCGTCCGTCGGGTAGAGGATGTGCACCGAGGAGCAGCCCTCCTCCTGCGCGCTCTCCACCGCGGCGATCAGCAACGCCTTGCGCAGCGCGGGCACGTCCTCGCCCTGGGCGATGAGCATGCGCGGCACCGTGGCCGGTGACAGCGGCCCTCCGACGATGAGCTTCGGGTAGTACTCCACGCCGAGCCGGGCGGCCGCATCCGCCCACCCGAAGTCGTAGATGTACTCGCCCATGCTGTGGAACTTCCGGTACGCGGGCGCGGCGGCCACCAGCTTCGGGCCGCGCCATATCGTCAGGTGGTGCGGCGCCCAACCTGTCTCCTCGGTGGCGCTGCCGCTCTCCTCCATCGCCGCCAGCCATGCATGGCGCGCGAAGGGCGGCGCGTCCGGACCGGCGAGCGCGTCCCAGTCTGCGGCCGGGACGTCTGTCACTGCGTCGAGGATGCGGAGGCGGAGAGGGGTGTCTGTGGGCACGGGGGGCTGTTTTAACGCGCGCCGTGCGTTCTCGCCGCCTGGCCGTGGGCTCGCCTTCGCCCGGCCCTGCTGGAACCGCCAGGAGGCCCGTTCGCCGGGGGAGGAGGCTTTCGGGCCTCTTCCCCTCGGTTCGGCTCACTCCCGGGTGCGACTGGTGGCTCAGGCCGCCCGGGCGGCGCCCGTGTCGTGCGCGGCCTCTCGGCGCGGCTCCGGCCACACCGCCCGCTGCGGCGTGGCGATGCGGATGACGCCCAGCTTCGCCAGCACGCGCATCACCTGCCACGTGGGGTCGATCTCGAACTTGCGCGCCGCGAAGTTCGGGCTGCTGCCGAACTTGTGGTGGTTGTTCTGGAACAGCTCACCCATGCAGAGCATCTCGACGGGCAGCGTGTTGCGCGACTTGTCGCTGCTGTCGAAGTTCCGGTAGCCGTACTTGTGCCCGCACCAGTTCACGATGGCGCCGTGCACCGGGCCCATCAGGAAGTGCACCGGCAACAGCAGGAACTGCCAGGGCGCCGTCGCGAAGGCCACGTAGAACGACGTGTACAGCCCCACCCAGAACAGCGTCGCCACCCAGGACGTGCGCAGCGTGTCGTCCACCAACGGCCACTCGGGATAGCCGCCGAGGAACCGAGCCTCCGGCTGCCCGCGACCCGCCGTGTAGTCCTCGTAGCGCTTCTTCGTGTGCAGCATCATCCGGAACACGTCCGTGAAGAAGTGCGGCGAGTGCGGGTCCTTCTCCGTGTCCGAGAAGGCGTGGTGCTCGCGGTGCAGAATCGCGTAGGCCTTGGGCGACAGGTACGACGAGCCCTGCACCAGATACGTGAGCAGGTGCATCACCCGCTCCGTGCGCGGACCCATGGTGTACATGCGGTGCGCGGAGTACCGGTGCTGGAAGAAGCTCTGAAAGAAGACACAGAGCAGCCAGTGCGAGACGAAGAAGACGAGGACGGCCATGGCGCTTTCCCGGTTCGGTGTCAGAACCCGGGTAACACCCCCCATGTCATGGCCACGTCATCACCGGCCGGAAGTTGCTCCCCGGTGACGACCGGGTGAGCCCTGACTTCATGCCGCCATCAGTCGGACGCGCTGCGCCAGGGCATGACGCGCGGTGACAGGGGCGCGATTTCCGGTACGGAGCACCTCTCACATTCATCGACAGGGGTGCACACGTGGAGCGGGCCGACATCGTCAAGCTGGACAAGGGGCACGTCTGGCACCCGTACACCGCCATGGAGGCGTACATCGCGGGGACGGACCCGCTCGTCATCTCCCGTGCGGAAGGGCCCTACCTCTTCGACGTGGATGGCCGGCGCTACCTCGACGCGAATGGCTCCTGGTGGGTGTCCACCCTGGGCCACCGCCACCCGCGCCTCCTGCGCGCCCTCACGGAGCAGGCGGGCCAGCTGCCCCATGTCTCGCTCGCGGGCATCACCCACGAGCCCGCCGCCGCGCTCGCCTCGGAGCTGGTGGCGATGGCCCCCGGCGCGGACCGCCCGGAGCTGCCCGCCGGTGAGCGGCTGACGCGCGCCTTCTACTCCGACAACGGCAGCACCGCGGTGGAGGTGGCCATCAAGATGACCGCCCAGTACTGGGCGCAGAATGGCCAGCCTCGCCGCACGCGCTTCATCACCCTGTCCGGCGCGTTCCACGGAGAGACCATCGGCTCCACCAGCGTGGGTGGCGTGCCCCTGTTCCGCGAGGTGTTCGGGCCGCTGCTCTTCGACGTGGTGCATGTGCCGTCTCCGGCGGAGGAGGGCGGCTGGGAGCGCGCCTTCGCCCAGGTGCAAGCCGCGCTGCGCGAGCACCCGGACGAGATTGCCGGCGTCATCGTGGAGCCCATCATCCAGGGCGCCGCGGGCATGCAGATGTACTCGCCGGACTTCCTGCGCGCGGTGCGCGAGGCCACCCGCGCGGTGGACACCTTCCTCATCGCCGATGAGGTCTTCACTGGCCTGGGCCGCACCGGGGCGCGCTTCGCCGTGGACCTGGCGGGCGTGGTGCCGGACCTGCTCTGTCTGGCCAAGGCGCTCTCGGGCGGACTGATGCCTTTCGCGGTGACGCTCGCGTCCGAGCGCATCTTCTCGGGCTTCCTCGGCGCGTCGTCGCGCGCGCTGTATTACGGGCACTCGTACTGCGGCAATCCGCTGGGCGCGGCCGTCGCTCGCGAGGTGCTCGCCGTGTATCGCGACGAGGACGTGCTGGGCCAGGTGGCGCGCAAGGCGCCGAAGGTGAAGGCCGCCTTCGAGCGCATGGCCGCGACGCTTCCCGGGCTCGTGCGCCCGCGTGCCATCGGCATGGTGGGCGCGGTGGACCTGGGCGGTGGGGGCTACCTCGCGAGCAGCGGGTGGCGCGTGTACGAGGCGGCTCGGCGACGTGGGCTCTACCTGCGCCCGCTCGGTGACACCGTGTACATCGCGCCCGCGCTCAACATCCCCGACGCCGCGCTCGATGAGCTGCTGGCGGGCGTGGAGGACTCGCTGCGCGAGGTGGCGCGCGGCTGACGGTGCGTCCGCGCGAGAGGCCTCGGCGAGCGGCGGGTGCCGGAGGTGATTCGGCTCGCGTCAGGAGGGCACGGTGGGTGACGGCGCCCCGTGCAAGGGCCGCTTCGGCGTGTCGTGGCGCCGAGGTGTCTCGGCCCGCGTCAGGACGGCCCGGGCGGTAGCACCGAGTCCGCGCGGGCGATGCGGCGCTCCTGTCGGAACAGGAGCATCTCCCGGACGAGAATCTGCACGGTGGCCGCGACGGGCACCGCCACCACCGCGCCGACGACACCCGCCAGCTCCGCGCAGAACAGCACCGCCAGCAGGATGAGCAGCGGGTTGACGTGCACCGTGCGACGGAAGACGAGCGGCGCCAGCACGTTGCCCTCCAACTGCCCGTACAGCACGAAGTACGTCAGCACCCCCAGCGCCATCCACATCCCGCCCGTCGCCCACGTCAGCAGCGTGATGAAGCCTCCCGCCACCACCGGTCCCGCGTAGGGCACCATGCTGGAGAAGCCACTCACGATGCCCAGCGGCAGGAAGTACGGCACCCCCAGCGCCGCGAGCACGGTGGACGTGAGCAGCGCGTTGAAGGTGCAGATGAGCGTGAGCCCCGTCAGGTACCCACCCGTGGCCCGGTACACGTTGCGCAACACGCGCACGTAGCGCATCCGGTGCTCCGGCTTGGGCAAATCCAACAGTCGCTTCAGCAGGCCGCCGCCGAACACCAGCATGAAGACGACGAGGAAGAAGACGCTGAGCGCGCCTCCCACGAGCCCCACCATGCTGCCAATGGCATGCACCACCAGCCCCGGCAGCGTCCCCGTGGCGAGCTCCGGCGTGGCGTCCTCGAGCTGCCGTGCCCAGCCCAGGTTCTGCAATCGCTCGTTCAGCCCCCGGAAGGGACGCGACTCGCGCACCTCCTGCCAGAGATGCGGCCACTGCACCACCAGCGCATCCACCTGAGCCGCCGCCGCCGGAATCACGAGCAACGCCAGCAGCGCGAGCACCGTCATCGCGGCGAGCAGCATCGTCGCGATGGCCAGCGCCCGAGGCATCTTCCACCGCTCCAGCCGCGAGACGCCGTGCTCCAACGCCAGCGCCAGCAGCGCCGCGATGCCCGTCAACGTGAGGGCGACCCGCGTGCGCACCACCAGCACCACGAGCGCCAGCACCGCCAGCACCACGAAGCACACGGTGAACACCGTCTTCGGTGTCACCTGGGAGCCCTGTCTCGTTTCCCCCTGCTCCGCCACCGTACCCCCACGCGACAGACACCTCGCCTCGTGGGGGTATGCAGTGCCTCGCCTGGATGCCAGCCTCCCCGCCCGGAGGCGCCAGTGGATGTCAGGTCGACTCCACCCGCGCCCGGGACTTCCGGCATGGCGTGTTCATGCGCCGACAGTGACGATGACGCACGCGCCCCTTCCGTGAGAGGCGCGCCCGCCCCGCGACGCACGACGTCAGTTGCGCGAGGGGAAGATGCCTTCCAGCGCGATGATGAAGTTGATGGCCAGGAACGGAGACATGTTGTTGTGCGGCTGGCTGCCGCCCGCGACTCCAATGGCCGCCGGGTTCATCGTCCCGTCGATGGGCGCGGCCCGGTAGTTGAGGACCGTCGCGGTGCTGTCCGCCGCCAGCACCACGCCGATGGGCGTCTCCGTGTCGCCCTGCTGCGAGCTGACGTTGAGGGTGTGGTTGTGCGCCGGCATCTGCGTCGAAATCAGCGTCACCGTCTCCGAACCTCCCTGCTCGCCCAGGGTCCGAGGCGACAGGCCAGGCCCCTGTCCCGGCTGCATCGGATAGCGCCCGCGCAGGTCCGGCAGCGCGAAGGTCGTCTGCCCGTTGCCTCCATACGTCGTGCCCAGGATGGAGAAGAGCGCGGTGTTCTGCGCGATGGAGAGCAGCTGGCCCTGGCAGAACGCCCAGCCGCGCGGAGCGAAGTTTCCCCCGAACAACCGGATTTCACCGATAAATGGCTCGGACACGTGTACGCCTTTCGTTGCTTGAGTGTGTGTGTTTCACGCGAAACCCAGCACGTGTCGCTCTCCTGAGCAAAGCATCGGCCACACTTCTTTCATGGGTCGTTTTGGAGTCAGGCCCCGCTGTGGGACGCGTGCTTCCCGAGTGGGCATGGGGGTCTCATGTGTCTCGTGCCCCATCGCGTCATGCGTTCCGGTGTGACGCGAGTCGCGTTCTGGAAGAACGCGGGGGAGGGCTGTTTCGCGTGAGCCATTTCGAGCCACAATCCCTCACGCCCTGCTGAGTGGGGCGTGCACCCCGACACAATCCATCCTGGCTCGTGACTTGCTCTGTGCCTTGGCCCTGAGTTCCACGACGAGGAGACCACCCATGGCTCAAATGAACTGGCGACACCCCACGTATTGGACGCGGGGGTTCCGCGCGCTACCGGTGACGGCGTTGTTGCTGTTGTCCGCATGTGAAGAAGGACCTGAAGGTCCCCAGGGGCCTCAAGGCCCCGCGGGTCCCGCCGGTGCTCAAGGCGCCGCGGGTCCTGAAGGCGCGCAGGGTGCTCAGGGCGACCTGGGCCCCAAGGGAGACACCGGTGACGTGGGGCCGGCCGGTCCAGCGGGGCCTGAAGGTCCCGAAGGCCCCGAGGGCCCTCCGGGTCCCGCCAATGGACCGCGAGGTGAGGAAGGAAAGCCCGCGGTGGCTCGCACGACGCTGGAGCCGGCGGGTGCCAACTGCGCCACGGGTGGCGTGAAGCTGGAGGCGGGCGTCGACGACAACGAAGACGACGACCTGGATGACGACGAGGTGGATGTCACCAGCTACGTGTGCAACGGCGCGCAGGGACCGCAAGGCGTCGAGGGGCCGAGGGGCGACACGGGGCCGCAGGGCAACGTGGGCCAGCAGGGGCCCCAGGGACAGCAGGGCGTCCAGGGACAGCAGGGTGAGACCGGCGCGCAGGGCAACGTGGGTCCGGCGGGTCCGGTGGGTCCCGCGGGTCCGGTGGGTCCGCGCGGTGATACCGGCCCTCAGGGTGAGACGGGCCCGGAGGGGCAGCAGGGCGCCACGGGCCTGAGCGCGCTGGTGCGCACGTCGGCCGAGGCGTCCGGGGCCAATTGCGCCACCGGCGGTGTGAAGCTGGAAGTGGGCGTGGACGCCAACCGCAACAACACGCTGGACACCTCCGAGGTCAACGCGGCGCTGACGCGCTACGTGTGCGCGGGTCCGCAGGGGCCGCAGGGGTTGAAGGGCGACCAGGGTTCGCAAGGTCTGCAGGGACAGACGGGTCCGCAGGGCGCCGCGGGCATCCACTCGGTGGCGGCGACGGCGGCCGAGCCGGCGGGCGCGAACTGCGCCACCGGGGGTGTGCGGCTGCAGTTCGGACAGGACTCCAACGGCAACGGCGTGCTGGATGCCGGCGAGGTCATCGCGGCGCTGACCCGGTACGTCTGCGCGGGGGCCCAGGGACCGCAGGGTGTCCCCGGTGCGCAGGGCACGCAGGGTACGCCGGGCACCACGGGTGCGACGGGCGCGACAGGAGCGACGGGGGCCACGGGCTCGCAGGGGCCGCAGGGGCCGGCGGGTTCGACGGGGGTCTACGGTGACGGCTCGGGTGGCTTGCTCAACGTCCCCATCGGCAACACGCTGGACCTCACCACGGTCGGTGGTTTCAACACCCTGGCGGGGCGGCAGCACCTCCAGTTCTCGACGGTGACCATCGCTGGCACCCTCATCCTCCCGAGCGGCACGGTCATCCGCTCCACGGGTGATGTCACCATCTCCGGAACCATCACCGTGGACCAGGGCACCGAAGACAGCGGCGCGGGCCCCGCGACGGCGGGCGTGTCGCGGGCCGCCGCTGGCGAGCCGCAGAAGGGCCTGGGCTTGCAGCCGCTCCAGGGCGCGCAGCTCCTTCGGCCGGGTCCCCAGGGCGGTGGTTCTGGCGCGAAGGCCGTGGGGGTGAGTGGCGCCGGAGGTGGCGGCTCGCTGGTCATCCTCTCGCAGGGCAACGTGCGGGTGCAGCCGACCTCCGCCATCAACGCGAACGGCGACCCGGGTGGGACGTTGGGCAATACCCCTGGCGCCGGTGGTGGTGCGGGTGGCGTCGTCGTCATCGTGGGCAAGGCCAGCGTGACGGTGGGCGGCTCCATCCGCGCGGTGGGCGGTCGCGGCGGAGATGGCAACAGCGCGGGCGGCGCTGGCAAGGGTGGTGGTGGCGGCGGCGGCGGCGGCATCATCCACTTGCTCTCCAGCACCAGTCCCGCCGTGACGGGCACCCTCGACGTGAGTGCTGGCGCAGCGGGTACCACCGCTCCTCCCGTCAGCCCGAGCACCGCCGTCGCGGCGGGCGGCGGCGGCGGCGCGATGGGTGGTGACGGTGGCGATGGTGGTGCCACGGGCATCACGTCTGGCGCCGGCGCACCGGGCCTCTCCTTCCAGACCGTGACTCCCGTGCCGGAGAACATCTTCCTCTAAGTGGAGGAGGACGCATCCCGCCGTCCGGTCCTCACGGCCCGGCGGCGGAAGGTTTGCTGGGCGCAGTGAATCGCCGGACGGGCGGCTCGCAGACGAGTCGGGGGGACCGCTGGCATCCAGGCCATGGACGTGGCGCGAGCGGCCCCGTGCCGGTTCGTGGCTTCATCACCCGGGTCATTCGGATGACCCCGGAGCAAGCGCGCGGACGGGCCCCTGGTTGTCTGTCTTCAGGGCCTCCGCGCGCTTCTTCGCCTTTCCCCGGCGACCGCCCGCGTGACGCGCAATCGGCGCGCGGCCCGTTCGTGTTCCGGGGGCATGGCGCGCTTCCCCCAAGCCGGGCCCTGTCGCCCTCAGCCCGCACGTGACGCGGGTGTCCACTCCATGGCCACGTATGGAGAATCTTCCCGCACGGGCAAAGTGCCTGGTTCCACCTGGAAGCCCAGTCGCGAGTACAGCCCGCGCGCGGGGCTGTCATGGAGCACGTGCAGGCGCACGCACACGCGTGCCTCGCCCGCGGCCTCCAGCAGCTCGCGCAAGAGCTGTGTGCCCAGGCCCCCGCCCCGGTGCGAGGACAGCAGCGCGATGTCCACCAGCCGCCACTCCTTCTCACCGCGCACCACCAGCAACCTGCCCGCCGGCTGACCGTCCACCAACACCACCCGGTCCTCCGCCGTCGGATACCGCGCGCCCCAGTCACGTCCCCGGGCCAGCCACTGCATTCGCAGGAACGCCTCGCGCTGCGCGGGTGTCCAACCCCACGCCGCCAGCTCGCCCTCCCGCGCGCTGACGTACAGGGCGAAGAGGAAGTCGTTGTCGGAGGGGGCGATGGGACGAGAAGCCAGGGGCACGGTGCCGCGAAGCATGTCCGCGCGGGCCGCCACGCGTCCACCGCTCGACACCCCGGGCGGGCCTCGTCCGCCATCCGACGTGCCCGTGAAGCAACCGCGAACACCGACGTCCGTGGATTCGAGGTCCACACGTCAGACCTGGATGAGAGCTTCGGGGCAATCCCGACAGGAGCACGAGATGAAGAAGACGCGAGACCCTGAACTGACCCTGGCCCTCCAGGAGGCCCGCGAGACGGAGGACCGGTGGCGAGGGCTCGCCACGCGGCTGCTGGAGCTGGGGGATGACGCGATGGACGCGCAGTTGCTCGTCGCCTTCCGCGCCGCGCGCGAAGAGGGCGTCGTTCCTCCGGACGCGGGCTTCTTCCTGGTGGCCCACATCCTCACCGCCATGGCGGACGAGGCGCTGACGGAGGTACCGCGCGTCCAGCGGCTCGCGCTGGAGCTGGACCTGATGGAGCGCGAGTACGGCATGGAGGACGGCTGCTGGCAGGACGACGAGGAGCCGCCGCCGGAGGACTGGGAGGCCCTGCTCGCCGAATACGAGAACGCCTGCGACGAGGCCCGCGCCGCCTTCTTCCGCGCTTACGGCGAGGAGGACATGGCCCGGCTGTACGTGGAGGACCGCGTCTGCTTCCACCGCCGCTTCGAGTGTGGCCGCCGCTTCTTCCACGGCCTGCCCATGCTCCCCGAGCATCTCCACTGACCCACTCCCTCCGTGGAGCGGTGCGTCATTCTCGGGAGCTGATGAAGTGTGTCTTCGCGGAACGAGAAATCGAGAGGGAAGATTTCCGGGGGGCCGCGTTCATCAGCGTGCCGACCGGGTCCGCCCATTTCGCGGGGTGTCCTTCCGCGCGTGTCTCCCCGCCCCAGAGGGGGCTGACGCGTGCGCATCCGGAGGCGCTCGGGGGTTGTCCGTCGCGAGCCCGGTGTGGGGTTTCGCGGTGGAAGAGGGTGGAGGTGGGCCTGGGGGCCTGTCTTCGCCCTCGCCTGCGCTCGCGAGGCCACGATGACGTGGCGCGGCACAGCGTTACGGAAACTTTACGCTCACAATTCTGTCAATTAGCCGGGCTACAGGGTGGCGCAACGCGACTTTGATGCCCACTCTTGCGCGGCACTGGCGTTTTCCAACGTCGCACCCTATTTCGCCGCACGACTTCGGGTGGCGCCGAGCGGGCCGGAACGGAAGTCAATGCATACCAAGAAGGGTACAGAGACTCGAAACTCCAAGGCGAGTCTCTAGCGCGCGGCGCGCGTCTCCGAACGAAGTCCCCTCCAAGGGCTCGGGGCCGCGCGCCGCCGCACTTTTCTGGGCGGATTAGAGTGCGCCGCCATGACGACTTCTCAGGCCACCCGGCTGTTGGACCTGCTCTGGGAGCGCTACGCCTCCGAGGTGCCGTTTGCCCGCACCTTCGTGCAGCTCTCCGGGGGCAGCTTTCGCAATGACCATGTCGCGCTGCGCTCGCTGGCGCGGCCCGGGGGCGGCATCGCCCTCTTCTCGCGGCCCTTCGAGCGGCTGGGCTGGAAGCCCGCGGGGGCATACACCTTCCCCGACGCGCACCTGTCCGCCATCTACCTGTCGCATCCGGCGGGGCTGCCGCGCGTCTTCATCTCCGAGCTGAAGTCGGAGGAGCTGTCGCCGCGCGCTCGCGAGCTGCTCGGCACGCTGCCGGACGATCCGCCGCCGCCCGAGGACGTGGACGCGCTGGCGGCGTGGTTCTGCTCGCCGCCGCCGCCGTCGGAGGCCGCGCTGCTGGAGCTGGAGAAGGAGTCGCAGTACGGCGCCTGGCTCCTGGCCTTCGGCCGCAAGGTGAACCACTTCACCGGCTCGGTGGATGACGTGGAGGTCTGGCAGCAGCGCATGCGGGAGGCGGGCGTTCCCATGAAGGCGGACATCGAGGGCGCGCCGGGCACGTCGCTGCGGCAGACCGCCACCCAGGCCGCGCCGCTGTCGGTGACGCTGCGCGAGGGGGGCCGCCGTCCGTGGCCCTACGCGTACTTCGAGATTGCCCAGCGCGCGCCGGACTTCGACGGGTTCCTGGGGCCGCAGGCGCGCGCGCTGTTCGACATGACGAAGCGCTGAACGCTCAACGCAGCGAACGGATGACACGACAGGGATTGCCCGCCGCCAGCACATACGGCGGGATGTCCTTCGTCACCACGCTGCCGGCGCCAATGGTGACGCCCTCGCCGATGGTGACTCCCGCGACGATGATGGCGCCGCCGCCCACCCACGTCTTCGCGCCGATGGTGACGGGCCTGGCCAGTTCCGGGCCCTTGATGCGCTCGTCCGCGTCCAACGGGTGCGTGGCCGCGTAGATGTGCACGTTGGGGCCAAACGACACGTCGTCACCAATGGTAATCTGGTTGCAATCCAGGATGACGCACTGGAAGTTCATGTAGACGCGCTCGCCCAGGGTGATGAAGGTGCCGTAGTCGCAGTGGAAGGGCGGCTCGATGTAGCAGCCCGTGCCCCGCTTCCCGATGAGCTGGTCGAGCAGCTGCTTGCGCGCGTCCTCGTCGTCCATGAGCGTGTCGTTGTAGAGGCGCAAGAGCCGGCGCGCCCGGGACCTGGCCGCCGTCAGCTCCGCGTCCCAGCCGCTGTACAGCTCCCCCGCAAGCATCTTCTCCCGCTCGGTTCGTGCCATGGCCCGGCAGTCTTCACTGGGCCTGGCGCACGGCTTCCGTCGAAGTGGGACGTCTGTCCGACGATGGACGCGCTGAGTCACTCCTCGCACGCCAAAACTTCCGAGGTCCAACGAATGAGGAGGCCTTCCAGGAAGGCGGGACAGGGCCTCCAGGTGGGGTGTCAGAAGCAAGTGTCCGGACGCGGGGCCGCCCCACTCATGTAGTCTGGTGCTCTCTTCCAGACCCGTGGGGGGATGTGTTGATTCGGATGGTGGCGAGAGTCGTCGGCCTGGGTGTGGCGCTGTGGTGCGTGGCTCCGGCCTTCGCGCAGGTGGGCGAGTCCATGCCCGCGCCCTCCGCGTTGGACCGCGAGACGACGGTGGTCGTTCGCGGCGCGGCGACGAAGGTGGGCAAGCCGTCGGTGGAGTCCATCCTGGGCGCGGTGGGCCGCACCACGCGCTTCCGCCAGGTGGCCCTGTCTCCCAATGGGACGTGGGTGGCATGGGTGGAGGTGGCTTCCACGGGGGGCACGCTCATCCACGCGGTGGAGCTGGACGTGAGCGAGCCGCAGGCGGTGCGCGTCAGCGTCTGTCCCGACGGGCGCGCCTGTGACGAGTCGTCCATCGCCTGGAGTCCGGATGGAAAGCAGCTGGCGTTCCTGTCCGATGCGGTCCAACGGGGACAGTCCCAGTTGTATGTCGCGGACCTGGCGCAGTCCGTGGCGCGGAAGCTGACGTCCTTCCAGGGCTCGGTGTCCGCGCCCCAGTGGTCGCCGGATGGCGCGTCCGTGGCGGTGCTGGTGATGCAGGGCGAAGGGGCAGAGCAGGCCAAGGGCCCCAACGGCCCCGCGGCGCGAGAGACGGGCGTGGTGCGGGAGTCCCATTCCGTGAAGCGCGTGGCGCTGGTGTCCGTGGCGGACGGCGCCCACCGCGTCGTGTCGCCCGAGCAGCTCTTCGTCTACGAGTACGCGTGGAGTCCGGAGGGCTCGCGGCTGGCCTTCATCGCGGCGCCGCCTCCAGGAGACGCGAGCTGGTGGTTGGCGAAGCTGCATGTGCTGGAGACGGCCAACGGCCGCTCGCGCCTGGTGTACGCGCCCAAGTGGCAGCTCACCGAGCCGGTGTGGAGCCCGGATGGGAAGCACGTGGCCGTCATCGAGGGGTTGATGAGCGACCAGGGCGTCAACGGGGGCGATGTGATGCTGGTGTCGCTGGAGGGCGGCAAGGCGCGCAACCTCACCGCGGGGATGAAGGCGACGGCGACGACGCTCGAGTGGGTGGCGCCCCGGAAGCTGCTGTTCGGCGCGCAGGTGCGCGGGGAGTCGGCGGTGGCCTCGGTGGACCCGACGGCGCAGGGCGGGGTGACGGTGCTGTGGAAGGGGCCGGAGCGGCTGAGCGCGGGTGGCTCCGTGGGGCTGTCGCTGTCGCGGGACGGCAAGCGCAGCGCGGTGGTGCGCGAGTCCTTCACCCAGGCGCAGAACGTGTGGGTGGGGCCGGTGGGGGACTGGGAGCGAGTCACGCGGCGCGAGGAGGACCTGCGCGCGCTCGTGGGCGAGACGCGAGACCTGTCGTGGAAGAGCGACGGCGCGGAGGTGCAGGGCTGGCTGGTGGCGCCCGCCGCGTCGATGGCGCCTCCTTCGGGCACGCGCGCGCCCATGGTGACGATGATTCACGGCGGGCCGGCGGCGGGCGTGGTGCCGCAGTTCCGGCCGGACGTGCTGCTCTTCACGGCCCGGGGCTACTACGTCTTCCTCCCCAACTACCGGGGCAGCTTCGGCCAGGGCGCGGACTTCGCGCAGGCCAACCGGCGCGACTTCGGCTTCGGTGATTTGCGCGACATCGTGTCGGGCGTGGACGCGGTGCTGGCGCACGCGCCGGTGGACCCCTCGCGGCTGGGGGTGACGGGGTGGAGCTACGGCGGCTTCATGACGATGTGGGCGGTGACGCAGACGCAGCGCTTCCGCGCGGCGGTGGCGGGCGCGGGCATCGCCAACTGGCAGAGCTACTACGGCACCAACCGCATCGACGCGTGGATGCGGCCGTATTTCGGCGCGTCCGTGTATGAGGAGCCGGAGGTGTACACGCGCAGCTCGCCCATCAACTACGTGAAGCTGGCGCGCACGCCCACGCTGGTGCTGCATGGCGAGCGGGACGTGGAGGTGCCCGTGACGCAGGGCTACGAGTTCCACCACGCGCTGAAGGAGCTGGGGGTGAAGACCCAGTTCGTCGTCTACGCGGACGAGGGCCACACCCTGCGCAAGCCGGAGCACGTGGTGGACCGGATGCGGCGCACGGTGGAGTGGCTCGACACGCACCTGCCCGCGGGCCCCAACGGCGCCCCTCGGGCCGCCGCGCTCCCGCGCTGAGCCGCGCGCGGCGTCAGTGCGCGCCGCGCAGGTTGAGCAGGACGACGCCCCCGATGATGAGCGCCACGCCGATGACCTTGGTGGTGCTCAACGGCTCGTCCAGGAAGATGACGCCGATGGTGACGATGGCGGCCGTTCCCAGGCCGGACCACATCGCGTACGCGACGCCCACCGGCACCTGCTTCACCGCTTGCGCCAGCAGCAGGAACGCCACCGCGTAGCCCGACAGGCAGCCCACGGTGGGCCACAGGCGGGTGAAGCCCTGGGTGGACTTCAGCAGGCTCGTCGCCACCACTTCACAGGCGATGGCCCCCAACAGGAACAGATACGCCACGCTTCCACCTCCGTGGCGAAGCTGTACGAGGCTCGCTGTCCCTTCGCCAGCGCGTCCTGCGTCCGTCGAGGGATTCACGACGGTTGACTTGAACGCGTGATGCGTGGCCGCGACTACTCGGCGGTGGGGCTTCCCTCGGGCGCGACGAGCGAGGTGAGGATGTGGTCCCTCCAGCGGCCGTCGATGCGCAGGAAGTCGCGCGCGTAGCCCTCCACCGCGAAGCCCAGCCGGCGCAGCACGGCGGCGCTCCGGAGGTTCTCCGGGAGGTGGTTGGCCTGGATGCGGTGCAGGCCCATGGTGGTGAAGGCGTGGGTGCAGACGGCGCGCAGGGCCTCCGTCATCAGGCCCTGGCCCTCGTGACGGTGGTCCAGGCCGTAGCCCAGCGTCACGGCCTGGAGCGGTCCCCGGACGATGTTCGTGAGGGAGATGTTGGCGATGACGGGCGCGGAGGACAGCGGCTCCGCGCGAGGGAGGACCACCATGCGCAGGGACCTGTCGAAGCGCGCGTCCTCCAGGTCCTGTGCCAGCCGCGTGCGCCAGTACGCCAGGGTGTAGAAGTGGGCGGGCCGCGTGGGGGACACCGGGCCCAGGTGGTCCCGGTTGGCTTCGAAATAGGCGACGACGCGCGCCGCCCCGTCGGGAGGCAGCTGGGTCACCCTCAAACGCTCGGTGGTGAGCAGGACGATGGGTTTGTCGGAGGCCATGACGAGAGCGGCGCGCAGGCTATCGCGTCGCGCGCCGGAACCGGAGCGCCGCAAGCGGGACGGAGCGCTCCGGGTGACAGGTGCTCGACGGGGCCGAAACGCCGCGCTCCGGGCCTGTCCGGGCATGAGAGCCGCGCGCAGGTCCGGAGCGAGGGTTCTTCACGCACACCACCAGGAGCAACGTGCCTCGCACACCCACCCGGCGTTGGGCCGGGCGGGTGTCAGCGGGGTTACTGCTTCACGTCCTGATTCGCGCCGTCCGAGCCACCCGTGCCATGGAAGTCCTCGTGGTCGGCCGACGTGCCCTGCTGTCCCTGGCTCTCCGAAGGCGCACCACCGCCACCGGTGCCCGGGAAGTCTTCATGGTCCGCTGAGGTGCCCTGCTGTCCGGAGGGAACCGCGCCGCTCGTGTCCTCCTGGGGTGGCAGGGTGTCATTCGAGGAGCCTGACTCCGGAGCCTGCTTCTGCTGCTCGGAGCCGGCGCCGCCCGTGCCCTGGCCGCTGCCACCGACGGCGCGCTGTCCGCCGCGCTCGACGACGATTTCCACGCGGCGGTTGTTCGCGCGGCCCTCGGCCGTGGCGTTGGTGGCCACGGGCCGGAACTCACCCATGCCGCGCGCCTCGATGCGATTGGCGGGGACGCCCTGGTTGATGAGGAACTCCTTCACGCGCTCGGCGCGCGCATAGGAGAGCCGCTCGTTGAGCGCGTCCGAGCCCTGCGAGTCCGTGTGCCCTTCGATGAGCAGCGGCTTGTCGCCCTCCTTCAGCACCTGCGCCACGTCCGCCAGTCTGTCGCGGGCCACCGGCAGCAGGTCCGACGCACCGGAGGCGAAGAGGACGCTGCCCGACAGCGTCAGCACCGTGCCTCGGGCTTCCTCGCGGACCTTGAGGTCCTTGTTCGCGCGGTCCAACTGCGTCAGCGCCTCGCTGGCCTTGCGCTCGGCCTCCACGCGCGCCTGTCGCTCCGCCTCCAGTTGCTGGGCGCTCTGCTGCTCCGTCTGGCTTCGCGCCTGCTGCTGCGCCTGCAGCTCCGCCGTCTGGCGTTGCAGTTCCTGGTTCTGCTGGGCCAGGCGCTGGGCCTCGGCCTCCAGTTGCTGACGACGGGAGGACTCTTCCGACAGCCGCTGGTCATTGGCCTGCTGCTGCTGGGAGGACTGGGCCTGCGACAGCCGCTGCTGCTCCTGTCGGGCCTGGGCCTGACTCAGAGCCGCTTCGGCCTGGGCCTGTTGCCTGGCGGCGATCTCCGCGCTGCCCCAGGCGCCAGCGGTCTCCGCCTTGCGCAGGGCCACGTAGGACAACACTCGCGTGCGGGTGGCGTCCTTGTCGTCCTGGTACGCCTGCTCCGCCTGGCGCAAGGCATCTCGCGCCTCGGTCACCTCCCGGGGACGCTCACGCCCCTGGGGACTGGCAATCAACTGCTGATAGGCCGACCGCGCCTCCACGAGCTCCTTGGGTGGAGCGGCACTCGCGCTCCCCGCGGCGAGGAGCGTCGTGGCTCCGACGAGGGCCTTCCATCCACGCTTGCTTCGCACCATGACGGTTTCCTCCGGGACTCGGGCTCACTGCAGGCCGCGTTGCAGCGCCTGGGCCTGCTGGGTGGTTTGTTGCGCCTGCCGCTCCAGTGGCAACGCACGTGCGAGCGCCAGCGCGAGGTCCGCGTCCGCGTCCGCCTGCATGAAGCTCAGCTCCGCGCCTTCCATGTCCTCGTCCATCATCAGCTGCTCGCCGTTGTTGACCTGCTGGCGAGCGAACTCCAGGTGGCGAGCGGCTTCGGGGATGCGCGACGCGCCTGCTCCTTCCGCGGCGCGCATGGAGGCGATGGCCTCTGTTCGTTTGGTGTTCGAGACGGGTGTCACGCTCTGGCTGGCGCACCCGAACAGGGTGGCGCACAGCATCGCGGCAAGCAGCTTCGGGCGCACGGTCTACCTCCAGCAGCCGGATGGAGCGCGGGTGTCGCGCCCCAGGTCCTGAAGTGTGCTCGGGCCGACAACCCGGCAATCCTCACCGGGACAAGCCGCCCGGGGAGCGGCCGGGCGACCCCGAGGCGCGGCGAGCAGTCCTTGCGCGCGGAGGGCCTCGTGACGGTGCGGCCGGGCTGGTCGGAAGGCGCCGGGAGCGATAGGACGGCGGGATGCGCCTGCACCTGGTGGATGGCACGTACGAGCTGTACCGCGCCCACTTCTCGCCCCGGCCCGGCCACGCCGCGCCGGACGGGCAAGACGTGAAGGCGACGGTGGGGTTGATGTCCTCGCTGCTCATGCTGCTGCACGACACGGACGAAGCGGTGACACACGTGGCGGTGGCGTTCGACAACCCCATCCGCTCGTTCCGCAACGCGATGTTCGACGGCTACAAGAGCGACGAGGGCGTCCCGCCGGAGCTGCATGCGCAGTTCAACCTGGCCGAGGAAGCCGTCGCGGCGCTGGGCGTGCGCGTGTGGTCCATGAAGGAGCACGAGGCGGACGACGCGCTGGCCACGGCGGCGGCGAAGTGGGCGGACGCGGTGGAGCAGGTGCGGCTGCTCACCCCGGACAAGGACCTGGGGCAGTGCGTGCGCGGCCAACGCGTGGTGCAGGTGGACCGGCGTCAGGAGAAGGTGCTGGACGAGGACGCGGTGCGCGCGAAGCTGGGCGTGTCCCCCACGAGCGTGCCGGACCTGCTCGCGCTGATGGGCGACGACGCGGATGGCATCCCCGGGCTGCCGGGCTTCGGGGAGAAGGGCGCCTCGTCGCTGCTGGCGGCCTACGGGAGACTGGAGGCGATTCCGGACGACGCGGCGACGTGGACGGCGCGCCCGCGTGGCGCGGACAAGCTGGCGGCGACGCTGCGCGCGCATCGCGAGGAGGCGCTGCTGTACCGGCGGCTCGCCACGCTGGTGACGGATGCTCCGCTGCCCGGCACGAAGACGCTGGAGGACGTGGCGTGGCGGGGCGTGCCCCGGCAGGTGTTCGAGTCATTCTGCGACAGGCTGGGCGTCACCACGATGAAGCGCAGGCCGAAGCGCTGGGTGGACTGAGGCGGACTACCCCGCGGCCTGTCCGTCGTCGTCCTGGGCCGCGAGGGCGACGGGCGGCTGGCGGGGAAGGCGCACGGTGAAGGTGGTGCCGTGTTCCTGGGTGGAGCGCGCCTCCACGGTGCCGCCGTGGGCCACGACGATGCTGCGCACGATGTAGAGCCCCAGTCCGATGCTGCGCACGCCCCGGTCCTCGGGGCGCTCCACGCCGCGCTCCAGCGGCTCGAAGATGCGCGACTGGAGGTCGCCCGGAATCGGGAGGCCCGCGTTGTGGACCTCCAGGACGATGCCCGTGTCCTCGCCCCTCGCGATGACGCGCACCACGGTGTCCGGCGGGCTGTACTGCATCGCGTTGCCCACCAGGTTGCCGAGCACCTGCGCCACCCGGTCGGGGTCCCACGCGCCCGCGCCGCTGCCCTGGTAGTCGGAGACGATGCGGCGCTCGGGCCAGGCCGCCTGGAGTTCGTCCAGCGCCGCGTGCACCACCTCGTGCAGGTCCATGGCGCGCGGATAGATGGGGAGCCCGCGGCCCTGCCGGGCCCGCGTGAAGTCGAGCAGGTCGCGAATCATCCGCGTCGCCCGCTCCGCCGCGCGCAGGATTCGCTGCACGTTGCGCTGTTGCCGGTCGTCCGCGTCCGGGCGCTGCGCCAGCAGGGACGCGGCCAGCGTTATCGCGCCCAGGGGGTTGCGCAAATCATGGCTGACGATGCCGATGAGCTGCCGCTCGAAGTCCGCCTGCGCGTGCACCTCGGCCAGCAGGCGCAGGCGCTCGGCCTCCGTCTGCTGCCATTCGGTGACGTCCTGCATGGCGCCCACCACCTGCACCGCCTGGTTGTCCCCGTCCCGGACGATGTGGCACCGGTCCACCACGTGGGCCCACGTGCTGTCCCCGCGTTGGAAGCGGTAGGTGTCCTGCCACTCGTGGGTCTCGCTGGCCAGGGCCAGCCGCAGGCCGCGCACCACGCGGTCCCGGTCCTCGGGGTGCAGGCGCTCCGCCCACCAGTCGCGCGTGTCCCGGATGTTCGTGGACACGTGGCCGAACAGCTCGTGCAGGCCGCTGGTCCAGTCCACCGTGTCCGTGCGCGGGTCCCACTCCCACACCGCGTCCCGCGTGGCCCGGGCGGCCAGCCGGAAGCGCAGCTCGCTGCGCCACGCGCGCTCCTCCGCGGCCTGCACCTCCGTCAGCGTGCCCTCCGCCAGCATGCGCCGCGCGCGCTCGTCCTCGAGCAGCTGGCGTCGCTGACGCTCCAGGCGCGCCAGGGCCAGCACGCGCGCCTCCAGCTCCACCGGACGGAAGGGCTTGAAGACGTAGTCGTTGGCGCCCGCCGCCAGCGCCTCCACCACGTCGTCCGCGCGGGTGTTGACGGTGAGCAGCAGCACCGGAATCAGCGAGGTGGTGGCGCCCGAGCGCACGAAGCGGCACACCTCCAGGCCCGACATGCCCGGCAGGTACCAGTCCAGGACGAGCACCTCGGGGAGCATTCCGTGCTCCCGCCCCAGCGCCTCCAGCAACGCGGCCCCGTCGGTGAACGTCTCCACCCGGCAGGTGGGAGTGAGCACGCGGCGAATGGCCTCGTTTTCCACGGAGCTGTCGTCGAGGACCCAGACTCGGGGCGGAGGCATCGCCCTGGCCTGCTTGGAGTTGGTGGAAGGGTGCACGGGTGGGGCAGGGCTCTAGCAACCGGCTCTTGCCTGGGTCAAATCTTCGATGGGCAACCCGCGAGGTGCCTGCCAACCTGTCGGCCTCTCGACACCCCTCGGAGCGGCACGCCGAGCGCTCGTTTCGGGAGGGGAAGACCCCGTGCCCGCACGGATGTTGAAGGATGTCATGCCTGTTGAGCTCAAAATTCCCTCCTCTGATGATTGGGTGCCCACGCTGGAGGACACGCCGTATCAGCGCATCGGTGGCGCGGATGCGGTGATGGCGTTGGCGGGGGCCTTCTATGACGCGATGGACGCGCACGAGCCCGTGCTGGCGAAGTTGCACGAACTGGACGAGCAGGGCCGGGTGAACGAGGGGACGCGCGAGCGCTTCGGCCTCTTCCTCATCGGCTGGCTGGGCGGGCCGCAGCATTACGCGGAGCGGCACGGCCACCCGCGCCTGCGGATGCGTCATGGCCATGTGCCCGTGGATCTCTCCATGCGCGACGCGTGGCTGCGCGCCATGGGGAAGGCCCTGGATGCCCGGGGAGTCACCGGCGGCCTGCGCCGCTTCCTGGATGACCGCTTCGCCCAGGTGGCGGACTTCCTGCGCAACACCGAGGGCTGAGCGGCCCCGTGGTTCATCGACTTGCGGAAAAAAGCACGGGCGTTTAGAAAGAGCCCATGCGCAAGGGAGAGCTCACCCATCAGGCGATTCTGGAGCGGGCCATCCAGCTCGCCAGCCGCGTGGGGCTCCAGGGGCTGAGCATTGGCGGCCTGGCGGAGGAGCTGCAGCTCTCCAAGAGCGGCCTGTTCGCGCACTTCCGTTCCAAGACGTCGCTCCAGGTGGAAATCCTGGAGGCGGCGACGGCGCTGTTCACCGAGCGCGTCATCCGCCCGGCGCTCACGCAGCCGCGAGGCGAGCCCCGGGTGCGGGCCCTCTTCGAGCAGTGGCTGACGTGGGAGAAGGAGCTGGTGCCGGAGGGCGGGTGCATCTTCGTGGCGGCGGCCACGGAGCTGGACGACGCGCCCGGGCCCGCGCGTGACAGGTTGGTGCAGACGCAGCGGGACTGGCTGGACTGCCTGGCCCAGGCCGCGCGCATCGCCGTCGCGGAGGGGCACTTCCACAAGGACGTGGACGTGGAGCAGTTCGCCCACGATGAGAACGCACTGCTCCTGGGCTTTCACCACTCCGCGCGCCTCTTGAAAGAGCCGCGCGCGGAGACGTGGGCCCGGCGCGCCTTCGACGCGCTGTTGCGCGCTGCCCGTCCCCAAGGCTCCTGAGATTTCTTTGGCTGTGTGTCGTTCCGAGGAGGACCTCGTCATGGCGAAAAATAGCACGAACGTTCGGGCGAAATTGGCGATGTGGGGCGTGCGGGCGGCGGCGTTGAGCATGGGGGCGGTGGCGCCGGGGCTCACGGCGGCGTGGGCGGACCGGATGTTCCGGACGCCTCGGAGGCCGCATCGCTCGAAGACGGCGGAGGCGGTGCTGGCGCGGGGGCAGCCGCGGATGCTGACGCTGGGGGGCGAGGAGGTGGCGGTGTGGAGCTGGGGCGTGGGACCGCGCGTGCTGCTGGTGCACGGGTGGAGCGGGTATGGCGGGCAGCTCACGGCCTTCGTGGAGCCGCTGGTGTCGGCGGGTTTCTCCGTCGTGACGTACGACGCGCCGGGGCACGGGCAGTCGTCGGGGAGGACCAGTTCGTTGCCGGAGATGGCGGAGCTGGTGGCGGACGTGGCGCGGGCGACGGGCGGGCCGTACGCGGTGATTGCGCACTCACTGGGCGCGGCGGCGACGGCGGTGGCGATGCGCGATGGGCTGAAGGTGGGACGCGCGGTGTTCGTCTCGCCGCCCGCGGACCCGAGGGGTGGCATCCAGGCCTTCGCGCGGGCGATGGGGCTGACGGATGGCGTGTGGATGCGGATGGAGCAGCGCATCGAGGCGCACTTCAACGTGCGGCTGCGTGACCTGGCCCTGCCGAACTTCGTGCGGCTCTTGGGGCACGTGCCGCTGCATGTGTTTCACGACGTGGGAGACCGGGAGGTGCCGCTCGTCGCGGGCGAGTCGGTGGCGAGCGCCTGGCCGGGCGCGCGGCTGACGCGCACGCAGGGGCTGGGGCATCACCGCATCCTGTACGCGCCGGAGGTCGTTTCGCAGGCGGTGGACTTCCTCGTGGAGGGGAAGCCGGAAACCGCGTGGCCCGACGTGGGGCTGCTGGCCTCGGCGTCCGCTTCGGCCTCTGCTTCGACGGCGTCGCGCGCGTCACTGCGGTTGGTGCGGCACTCGTGAGGGAGACAGTGGCTGCTGGCTGAAGCGAGTCCTGGTCGTCACGCTGCTGGGGCTGATGAGTCTCGTCCGCGCTCGTTCATGCAGGACTCCGGGGGGAGGTTCTGGGCATGTCTGGTTTTCGGGAGCAAGCCCGTCTCCCGATGCGCCTCACTCGATGTGTGAGAGGGGTACACTGAGGTGGACTCGTTTGGGGACGCCGTCGAGCCGCGTTTGAGGGAGTGGCCGACGCGCTGCTACAAAGCCCCGCCTCTACCGGGGAGTTTCAATGTCGTTCCGCCAATGCGTCTGGATGCTCCTCGTTGTGTTCGCGGTTGGCGTGGGTTGTGGCGAGGCGGGTATTCCACCGCGTCCACCCGTCGAGGTGGCGGACGCGGGTGACGGCACGGACGCGGGCGTCGCGGACGCGGGCTCGACAGATGGTGGCGACGGCACGGACGCGGGCGACGGCACGGACGCGGGCCCCACGGATGCAGGCCCTACGGACGCCGGCCCCACGGACGCCGGTGAGCAAACGGATGCGGGACCGCGCGCGGAGGTTCCATCCGCTCCCGCGCAGGTCGTCGCGGTGCGTGGTGATGCCTCGTCGCAGGTGTCCTGGTTGGCGCCTGAGGACCACGGCAGTCCCATCCTCGGCTACACCGTCACGGCCTCCCCGGGTGGCGCGGTGGCGAACGTCCCAGGCGATTCGGTCTCGGTCCTGGTGACGGGCCTCGCGAACGGAACCCCCTATACCTTCACGGTGGTGGCCACGAACGCCGTGGGGCCTTCCGTGCCGTCCCTTCCTTCGTTGCCGGTGACGCCCGCCGCGCGCCCGGGAGCACCGGTCGATCTCCTTGCCCGGCCAGGAGTGCGTGGCGCGCGGCTCGACTGGAGCGCTCCGGACGACCATGGCAGTCCCATCATCGGCTACTCCGTGAGCATTCTTCCTCCTCTCGACGCCGCGCTTGTCGTCGTCACGGATACGCACGCGGAGGTGACGGGGCTCGCGGATGGCACTCCGTACTCCGTCACGGTGACGGCGACGAACGACGTGGGCGAAGGCGCTCCCGCCACGACGTCGGTCATCACCTGGTCGACTTCGGCGGCGCCCTCGGAGGTCCACGCCACGGTGGATGACGCCGGTGGAGTGGAGGTGGCGTGGACCGCGCCTGCGTCCCATGAGGGAAACCCCGTGACGGGCTACACCGTCACCGCCTCGACGGGTGGCGCGACGCTTCGAATCTCCGCACCGGAAACGCGCGGGGCGTTCTCCGAACTCACCCTGGGGCAGCCGGTCACCTTCACTGTCGTGGCCACCAACGCCGTGGGGGACAGCGCGTCGTCGTCACCTTCCGCGCCCGTGACGCCGCGCACGCCTCCCGCCGCGCCCTCGGAGGTCGTGGCCACGGCGGAAGAAGGTGGCGCGTCGGTCTCCTGGAGCGCTCCAGCGGACCATGGCGCCCCCGTGACGGGTTACACGGTGACGGCGAGCCCCGGGGGGCACTCGGCCACTGTGGCCACCGCGAGCGCTGTCGTCACGGGGCTCACCAATGGACAGGCCTACACATTCACAGTGAGGGCGACGAACGTCGCGGGTGACAGCCCGGAGTCCGAGCCGTCCGCACCGGTGACTCCCTCCACGGTGCCTGATGCCCCCACCCACGTCACCGCGAGCGTGGCCCTTTCGAGCGTCACCGTGCGCTGGACGGCCCCTGCCTTCGATGGAGGCAGTGCGCTCACGGGCTTCACGGTGTCCGCTCACGAAGGCGGTGGCGCGGCGAGTGCCTCCACGACGGTCGATGCCTCCTCGACCGAGGTGACCTTCACCACGCTGACCCCGGGCGAGACGTATACGTTCACCGTGGTGGCCACCAATGCGCGCGGTGACAGCGCGTCATCGGAGCCTTCCTCGGCCGTGACATTGCCGCGCCCGCCCGATGCCCCCACACAGGTGGTGGCCACGGCTGGCATCCGCTCCCTGAGCGTCACCTGGGCCATGCCTGCGTCGGATGGTGGCTCGCCGGTGACGGCCTACCGGGTGACACCGTACAGCGCGGGGACGGCGGGCACGCCCGTCACTGTCGACGCGGAGCCTCGGGAGGCGACCCTCACCGGGCTCGTGAATGGGACGGCCTATCGCGTGACTGTCATCGCGGTGAATGCCTTGGGCCCGAGCGCCGAATCAGAACCCTCGGGCGAAGTGCTGACGCCTGATGTTCCCAGCGAGCCTCGGGAGTCGCGCGCCGTCGCGCTCGGAGGCGGCAAGGCCACGGTGAGCTGGACGCCCCCTGTGTCCGACGGCGGCAGCCCCATGACCCGTTACACGGTGCGGGCGAGTCCAGGAGGGTTCTCGGCTTCGGCCGCGGGCAGCGCCACCTCCGCGACCGTGCGAGGGCTGGACGGCGCGACGCACTACACCTTCACGGTGCAGGCCACCAACGCGGTGGGCGACAGCCCGCGCTCCGCTGCATGTGAGGTGACGACGTCCTGTGGGTTGGGATTGGGAGGGTGGCCCCTGGCGAGGCATTCGGTCTTGTCGGTGGCGGTCGCGGACTTCAACAACGATGGCATTCCGGACCTCGGCGTCGGCCGGAGCGAGAGCCCCTCGGCTCGGTATGCCGGGGTGCTGTTGGGGAATGGCTCGGGGGCGTTCGTGGAGCAGGTCGCGTTCCCCGTTTCAATCAGTGGGACTGGCTCGGCGCTCGCGGACTTCAACAACGATGGGAACCTGGACATGGTGCTGTACACGCCCGGTCTTCATGGCTCCACGATGGTCAGCGTCGTGATGGGCAATGGGCGTGGCGGCTTCACCTCGAAGGTGGACCTGGGTGTGGGGCAGACGCAGCTCTCCGTGACGAGCGGGGACTTCAATGGGGACGGCAATGCCGACCTCGTGGTGGCCAACATTGTCAGTCAGGACATCAACCTCTTCCTGGGGGATGGGACCGGTGGCTTTTCGCCCCGGAGGGACATCCTCTTCGGTGCCGCGCTGGGCTTGATGGCCGCGGGAGATTTGAACGGCGACGGCCGCTCAGACCTGGTCGTGGGTCATGGAGCGTCGTCCATCGCCGTGATGCTGGGAGATGCCTCGAGCGGGTTGTCCGCGCGAGAGGACTTCGCCGTGTCGATGCGCCCCGGTACCTTGCGGCTCGCGGACATCGATGGGGATGGAAGGCTCGACGTCATCGGCTCCAACATGGGTGGCCAGGGCGTTGGCGTGTTGTTGGGAGATGGGGCGGGGCGCCTCGGGACGGAGCGCATCTCGCACGTCGGAGTGGTGGCCTCCGGGATGCTGCTCGCGGACGTCAACGGGGATGACCGATGGGACATCGTCCAGTACAGCAACAGTGAGAGTCTGGTCAGCGTGCTGCTCGGAGATGGCACGGGTGGCTTCTCCGGGAGACAGGACTTCGCCACGCTCAAGAACCCGTCGTCGATTGCCGCTGGGGACTTCAATGGGGATGGCCGGATCGACCTCGCGCTGTCGAATCAATTGCAGTCGGTCATGACCTTGCTCAAGGGAGATGGCACGGGAGCGTTTCTGACCTGGCGCGACCACGCCACCCGCCAGCAGCCCACGGCGGTGAGCAGTGGTGACCTCGATGGAGATGGCAATCCAGACCTCGTGGTGACCTCCGAGTCCAGCGACTCCGTGGGGGTGATGCTGGGGGTTGGCGCGGGTCGCTTCGGGCCGCGGCGGGACTTCCCCACCCGGAGGAATCCCACCTCGGTCGTGGTGGTGGACCTCAACCGGGACGGCAGGTTGGACCTGGTCGTGGCGAACGGCAACGGCAACTCCCCCTCGACGCTGGGAGGCAGTGTCAGCGTGTTGCTAGGGGATGGAGCAGGCGGTTTTGGCGCGAGCACGGAGTTCGACACGGGCCGGTTTCCGCACTCGGTCATCAGCGCGGACTTCAATGGCGACGGTTTCATGGATGTCGTCACGGCGGACACCAGCTCCAGCACCGTGAGCATGTTGCCCGGGAACGGCCTGGGGGGCCTGCTTCCAGCGCGGACCTCCTCCAGTGGGACGAGCAACCCGGTCGCCATCGCCAGCGCGGACGCCACGAGAGATGGAAAGCTGGACCTCGTGGTGGTGGGCTCCTCCAATGTCCTCCAGGTGCTGCGGGGCCTCGGCAACGGCTCCTTCACGGCGCTGTCGAGTCCGTATCCGGGAGGGCGTCCGCGAGGACTCTCGCTCGCGGACTTCAATGGCGATGGATACGTCGATGCGGCGGTTGCCCTCGCGGACAGTCCCAGCGCCGCCAGCTATACCGTCAGTGTGATGCAGGGGGATGGATTGGGTGGTTTCTCCCTGAAACAGAGCCTCAATGTGGGGCGCAACCCCTACGGCGTGACGACCGGTGATTTCGACGGGGATGGCGCGGCGGACATCGCCGTGGCCAACTACGATGTCGAGAACACCCCCGGTAGCGCCCGCTTCATCAGTGTCTTCCAGGGGCTTGGGACAGGCGGCTTCAAACCCCGGAAGGACTTTGCCACCGGTGGCCGTCCGTTCGCGGTGATGAGCGCGGACCTCAATGGAGACGGGCGGCTGGACGTCGTCACGGCCAACTACGAGAGCAACACCCTCAGCGTTCTGTTGAATCAATGTCTCGAATGAGGAGCCTCCTTCCTTTCGCGAGTCCGTGGTGGCGCGAGAGGGATTGGCTATAAGTGCGCGCATGTCCCGTGACGAGAACGCCCGCTACCTCGAATCGATTCGCCCACGCAGTGCTCTCGCGCCCATCAAGCTTTGGATGAAGCTGTTGCCGTTCATCCTCGTTGCCTACGTCGCCGCGTATTTCATGGTCACTGGCGGCAAGACGCCGAAGCTGCCATCCACCGAGGAGCTGAGTCGGTCCGGGTCTCAGTTGGGCTTCGTCTTGCTGGTTGGAGGCGTGCTCGCGGTGGGCACTCTGGGCTCCATCTTCTGGAGACGATGGTCAGCACACCGCAAGATCGACGCGGCCTTTCTGCATCCCGACGTGAGCGCCCTGCTCGCCGTCTACGAACAGGTGTACGCGTCGAGCAGCCGGTTTCCGGATGTCGCCTTCTACCGAGCGAGCTCCCGCGCCCTGGCCCATGCCTGCTACGGTGACGCGGCCTCCGCGCGCCGGGAGCTGGCGAGCGTCGACTGGTCAGCGCGTCCCCCTGTCATCCGCGCGATGGAGCGAGTGGGTGAGGCGAGCATCGTCATGCTGTGCGAGGACGACCCCGCGCGAGGGCTCGCGCTCGCGAAGGAGGCCCTCTCCATGGTGGAGTTTCCGAGCCCGGTCGCCGGCTCGGACGAGGGGCGCGCCTACTACGAGATCTGCGTGGGTATCGGCGAGGTGCTCACCGGCACGGCCACCCCCGACTCGCTCGCGGCGCTGGAAGTGCACAACCAGCAGACCAATCTCCCCGTGGCCTGGCTGATGAGTGCCTGGGGGCTTCGAGTGGCTTCCGCGCGTGCGGGCGACACCGTGGGCGCCGAGGTGTTGCGCAAGTGGCTTCAGAAAGATGCGCCGCACTGCGCTCCGCTCCATCGAATCCCCAGCTGAGTCCTCAGGCGTGGCGCCACGGTGCGTCACCCGGGTGTGCGCCCGACAGACACCGTGAGCCCCCGCTTTCCGCGCACGTCCCGTGAAATGAGCGCGGCCTTCCAGGCGTACGGGGGGCATGCTCTCCCTCCGCAATCTGGTGAAGGTGTACCCGGGCCCGGTGTCCGCACTGCGTGGCGTGGACCTGGAGATACCTCGTGGAATGTTCGGGCTGCTGGGTCCCAACGGCGCGGGCAAATCCACGTTGATGAAGATTCTGTCGGGCCTGCTGGAGCCCACCTCTGGTGAGGTGACGCTGGATGGACTGGACATCGTCCGCCACCCGGAAGCGCTCCGGCCCCACCTGGGCTATCTGCCGCAGGAGTTCGGCTTCTACCCGTACCTCACGGGCGAGGCCATGCTGCTGTACCTGCTCAAGCTCAAGGGCGTCACCGCGCCGCGAGGGTTGAAGTCATTGTGCGCGGAGCTGCTGGAGCGTGTGAACCTCACGTTCGCCGCGAAGCGCAAGGTGAAGGAGTACTCGGGAGGCATGCGGCAGCGGCTGGGAATCGCCCAGGCGCTCGCGGGCAACCCCCAGCTCATCATCGTGGACGAGCCCACCGCGGGCCTGGACCCCGAGGAGCGCCTGCGCTTCTACCGGCTGCTGGCGGAAGTGGCGAACGAGCGCACGGTGCTGTTGTCCACGCACATCGTCGAGGACGTGGCGATGCTGTGCCCGCGCTTCGCCGTCATCCGGCAGGGCCGCGTGGTGGCGATTACGTCGCCCTCCGAGGCGAAGGCCTCCATCCAGGGCACCATCTTCGAGGGGACCGCCTCCGCCACCGAGCTGGTGGAGCTGCAGCGCACCCGCCGCGTCACGCAGGCCGTGCTCTTCGAGGGCCGCAACCGCGTGCGCATCCACTCGACGGGAGGCGATGTGCCCGTGGGCTTCGAGCGCGTCACGCCCACGCTGGAGGACGCCTATCTGCTGATGATGAAGGACACGCGCGAGGCCTCCGCGACCTCGCAGCCGTCGCCCGTCGTGGAAGCCGCACGCGAGGTGGCGCGATGAACGTGGCCCGTCTGGGCACGGTGGTGCGCACGGAGCTGGCGCACCAGATGCGCCGCCCGCTGTTCGTCATCCTGTTGCTCGTCACCTTCCTGTCGGTGTGGGGCCTGTCGTCAGGCAACGTCACCATCGAATCCGGGGCCAGCCAGGTGGGCGGGCAGAAGGCCTGGGTGACGAGCGAGTTCGCCGTCTCTCAGACGCTCCTGCTGCTCATGTTCCTCCTCTTCAGCTTCTTCGTCTCCGTGGGCGCGGGCATGGGCGTCATCGCGGACGAGGAGGCGCGGGTGGGCCCCCTCCTCCACACCACGCCGCTGACGCCGCGCGAGTACGTGTGGGGCAAGTTCCTGGCGGTGCTGAGCGCGTACGGGGTGGCGCTCGGGGCGATGGCGCTCTTCCTCGTCTTCTTCCACCACGTCATCCCCGCGGGCGAGCACGCCGAGTATCGCGGCCCGCTGTCGTGGCTCAACTATGTGCGGCCCGCGCTCTTCTTCGGCGTGCCCCAGTTGGTGTTCATCGCGGGTGCCTCCTTCGCGCTGGGCGCGGGCACTCGGCGCCCGGTGCTCGTGTACTTCCTGCCGGTGGTGCTGATGTTCGTCTGCGCCTTCTTCCTGTGGAGCTGGACTCCCGGGTGGTTGGACCCTCGAGTGAACCGGGTGCTCCAGGCGCTGGACCCCGCGGGCATGCGGTGGCTGAGTGAGACATGGGTGAAGGTCGACCGAGGGGTCGCCTTCTACAACGCGGAGCGCGTGGGTCTGGACGCGCTGTTCGTCCTCAGTCGACTGGGCTTCATCGCGGTGGGGCTGGGCGGCGTGGCGTGGAGCGCGCGGCACGTGGCGCGAGGCCTGCGTGGTGCGCCGGTGCGCGGCGCGCACGGCAAGGCGCTGGCGGACATTCCCCTGGCGACGACGGATGGTGGCGCGCGCGAGGAGACGCCGCTCGTGACGCTGGGCATGCGAGCCCATCCTCCCGGGGCACTGTCGGGCCTGTGGGTGGTGGCGCGCGCGGAGCTGCGGGGCCTCCTGTCGCAGCCGGGGCTCTACCTGTTCATGCCCATCATCCTGATGCAGACGGTGGCGAATGCGCTGAACAAGGTGGGCCCGTTCGACACCTCGCTCCTGACGTCCCCGGGCTTCTTCGCGGTGAGCACCCTGGGCGTGGCGTCCACGCTCGCGTGTCTGCTGCTCATGTTCTACACGGTGGAGTCTCTGGAGCGAGAGCGCGCCTCGGACCTCGCGCCCATCCATGACGCCGCGCCCGTGCGCACCGTCTCCGTCCTGCTGGGCAAGGCGCTCGCCAACAGCCTCGTCGGAGTGTCCCTGCTGGTGGCGACGGGGCTCGCGGGCATCATCGCCCAGCTCGTGCAAGGCCAGGTGCCGCTCTCGTTGTCGTCGTACGTCCTCGCGTGGGGGCTCTTGTTGCCCACGTTCTTCGCCTGGACGTGTTTCGTGCTGGCGGCGCACGCGGTGGCGGGAGGGCGCTTCGGCGCGTATGGCGTGTCGCTCGCGGTGCTGAGCCTCACCGGTTATGCGGCGGTGCGCGGCAACCTCCACTGGGCGACGAACTGGCCGCTGTGGAGCGCTGTGCAGTGGTCCGACATGGGGCCCTTCGAGCTGGACAGGTCCGTGCTCGTGCTCAACCGCGTGGGCGTCCTGGGGCTCGCCGCCTTCTTCACGGCGCTGGCGGTGCGGTGGGATGGGCGGCGCGCGGCGGACTCGGTGAGCCTGCTGGAGCGCATCCGCCCCGGGGGACTGTTGCGCGGCGCGTGGCGACTGACGCCGTGGGCGGTGGTGCCCGCGGTGGCCCTCGTGGCGGCGGCGGTGCAGGTGGGGCAGGGCTGGCAGGGTGACGCCGCGAAGAAGCGCGCGAAGGAGTACTGGCAGAAGAACCTGGCCACGTGGCTGGACGCGCCGCAGCCGGCGATTCAGGACGTGGACCTGGAGGTGGATCTGGACCCGGAGGGCCGCGCCTTCCGCACGCGAGGCACGTACACGCTGGTGAACCGGCGAGAGAAGGCGCTGAAGTCCTTTGCCCTCACGGGCGGAGACCACTGGGAGGACGTGCGCTGGACGGTGGATGGAAGAGACGTCACGCCCGAGGACCGCTCGCGGTTCTATGTCTTCAAACCCGAGGCGCCCCTGGCACCCGGCTCGGCGGTGCGCGTGGGCTTCGAGTTCCACGGCGAGTTCCCCAAGGGCGTGACGAAGAGTGGCGGCAAGGTGTCGGAGTTCATCCTTCCCTCCGGCGTGGTGCTGACCAGCTTCGGGCCGAGCTTCGCGCCGGTGGTGGGCTTCCGCGACGACATCGGCGTGGACAAGGAGGAGAACCGGTACGAGCCCCGTGTCTACCCGGATGACTTCTACGTGGGGCCCACGGAGGCCGCCTATGGCACGGGCACGCCCTTCACCACGCGCATTCGCGTGACGGGGCCGGCGGAGTACACGCTCAACTCGGTGGGCGTGCTGGAGAGCGACGAGGTGAAGGACGGACGTCGGGTCAGCGTGTGGCGCAGCGACGCCCCGGTCAGCATGTTCAACATCGTCGCGGGCCGCTGGGCGGTGCTGCGCGGCGAGGGCACCGCCGTCTTCCACCACCCCGCGCATGTCTACAACGTGGAGGCCATGCGCCGCGGGCTGGACGCGTCACGCCGGTACTACTCGGAATGGTTCCATCCCTATCCGTGGAAGGAGCTGAAGCTGTCCGAGTTCCCCGGCCTGGACACCTATGCGCAGGGCTTCGCCACCAACATCACCTTCTCGGAGAGCATCGGCTTTCTCGCGCGCAGCACGCCGGAGTCGAATGCAGTCCTGCTGATTACCGCGCACGAGGCGGCGCATCAGTGGTGGGGCAACATGCTCATCCCTGGCAAGGGGCCGGGCGGCTCGGTGTTGTCGGAGGGCATGTCTCACTACTCGGCGATGAAGCTGATGGAGCAACTGGACGGTCCCCGGACGCGGATGGAGATCGCCAAGCGACTGGAGGAGCGCTACGCCAGGGAGCGGCACGTGGACGCGGAGCAGTCGCTGGTGAAGCTCGACGACTCGCGCGACGGCGACAACACCGTGCTCTACGACAAGGGAGGCTGGGCGTTCTCGATGCTGGAGGACCTGATGGGCCGCCCGGCCATGCACGCGGGAATCCAGGCGTTCCTCCAGAAGTACGTGGGCTATGAGGACCACCCGGTGCTGCAGGACTTCACCGCGGCGATGCGCCCCTTCGCGCCGGACGCGGCGGCCTATGACGCCTTCGTCCAGCAGTGGTTCCACGAGGTGCATGTCCCGCAGTACCGGCTGTCGAATGCCCAGGTGAAGCAGGAGGGCGGACAGTGGGTGGCCACGGTGACGGTGGAGAACGTGGGGGACGGCCGCATGCCGGTGGAGGTCGCCGCCGTGAAGGGCGAGCGCTTCGCGAAGCGGCCGGACGCGAAGGCTCCGGACGTGCAGTCACCGGACTACCGCGAGGCTCGAAGCCGCGTGGTGCTGGGTGCGGGTGAGAAGGCCGACGTCACGGTGCGCTCCGACTTCCCGCCCGAGCGCTGGGTGGTGGACCCCGACGTGCGCGTGCTCCAGCTTCGTCGCGAGCAGGCCGTGGTGACGCTGTGAGGCGGTGAGCCCGGTGGACCGCGCTCCCGTGCTGGCCTGGAGCGCGGTCGCCGGATGGCTCAGGGGTGCGTGACGTGGAAGAGCCGCGTCTCGACGCGAGGCAGGGACTCCGCGCCCGTGCGCGTTCCGGTGAGCAGCAGGGTGAAGTCACCGACGATGGGCAGCGGGGAGCAGCGCACCGTGAACTTTCCCTGGAGGGTGAGCTGAAGGGGGCCATTCGGCTCCCGGCTGCCTCGCCCGGAGGTGACACTCAGGTCCGCCGTGCACTTGCTCTCCTCGTCGAAGACCGAGCACGCGCCCTCGCTGATGAAGAAGGTGTTCTCTCCGGTCATCGTCGCCCGCAGGTCCCGGTCGCAGGTGAGGGACTCGGAGCGCAGGCTCAGGGCCGTCTTGGAGCCGGAGGCCTCCGAGATTCGCACCGTGTCGTCCAACTCCCCGGTCTGGGTCTCTCCGTTGAAGGTGGCGCTCAGGGTGCCCGTGCTCTCATAGGCGCCCGTGACGTTGGACCGATGGTCCGTCGTGGTGTCGTCGCCGTCGTCGCCTTCCTTGTCGTCATCACCACCACAGCCACCGAGCACCAGCAGCGCGGACGCCAGCAGCATTCGCATGCGCATCACTTGGACTCCCTCCATCCCCGGATGAGTGACTCCCCGTGGGAAGGCTCGGGCGGGAGTATCTTGATGCCCGGTGCATCGCGCAACGTGACGAGTCCGTGGGCCCGCCGTCCCGACGCCATTCGCGTGCTGGCGGACAGTGCTCGGTGTCACGGCGTGTGGAGCGGGGTGGATGGCGCGCTGTCAGCCTGTCACGCGGCGCGCGGGCCTTCGTTGACACGATGTCGTGGGGAGGGGTGCTCATGAGCTGAGGCTCCCTCTGGAGTGTGGTTGTGCACGCCCATTGCACAAGGGGAGTGGGTCGCTGGACGAGCGTGCCAGGGACGTCATTGGGGGATGTCCAAACATGAAGCCCATTCACATGCTGTGTCTGACGTTGCTGTCGTCCGTTGCCGCTCACGCCCAGGAGCTGAGCGCCGGACCGTCCGTCTCGCCCGCGCGCAAGACGGTGCTGGGAGTCTCCGTCACTCCCGATGAGCTGGGTGTGGTGACGCTGGAGGGAGAGCGGGTGGTGAGTCCCCGCGTGTCGGTGGGCCTGGGGCTGCGCACCGGGTTCACCCAGCAGAAGGGTTGGTCCGACTCCCTGGTGTCAGGGGAGCGGGAGAACGAGGCAGGCAGCTCCACCTTCGTCCTGGGCGTCGGTCCCCGGGCCCGCATCTTCCTCGTGGGAGACGCGCCCGAGGGGCTGTGGGTGTCGCCGGGATTGGAGGTCACCCGTTCGTGGCGCCGCTTCGAGATAGAAGGACAGGCGAGCCTCAACGACAACGAGCAGCGCATCTGGAGCTTCGGCGCGACGGCGATGCTGGGCTACACCGTCATCCTCGGGCGAGGCCTCGCGGTGCAGGCGGGCGTGGGCGCGGAGGCCCGGCATGACTCGAGTCAGTACACGAGCAACGTCACGGCCAAGCCCGGGTACGAAGGGCTGTTCCCCGTGGGCGAGCAGTCGAACGAAGGGCGCTCGTGGGTGATTGACGAGCGACTGGCGTTGTCGCTGGGCTGGGCCTTCTGAGCCGTCGCGTGGCGCTACACAGGCAGGCCGTGCGCGCCGTCGCGTCGGCGGAGGCACCTGCGCGGGTGTTTTCGGGGGCCGGGGCGTCGGTGCGCTCCGGGGCGAAGCGGCAGGTTCCCCATCGTCTTCACGTCATGCACGAGGCCCAGCGTGGCCAGCGCCTTCACCGTCCACCAGCCCGGGTCCGGCTGTCGCCAGCCGAAGCCCATTTGGGCCGAGCTCGGGTAGGCGTGGTGGTTGTTGTGCCACGACTCACCCATGCTCACGAGGGCGAGCCAGCCCGCGTTGCGTCCCTGCTCCGCGCACCCGGGCAGCGCGTAGGGCTGGTCTCCCTCCACATGGCTCACGTAGTGGACGAACCAGAAGCCATCCTGCGTGAGCGCCAGTCGCACGAAGACACCCCAGACCACCCACGCGGGACCGCCCACCGCGTACAGCGCGAGCGCGAGGGGCACCTGGAGCCAGAGGCCGGCGCGCTCCAGGGCGATGAAGAAGGCGTCGTGCTCCAGGTCGGCGTCCACGGGGGGATAGACGCTCGCGTCTCGTGCGTGCCACGTGCGGAAGAGGGCGTGGGTCATCGCGCTGAGGAAGCCGTCGCGGTAGCCGAAGTACTCGGGGCAGTCGGCCTCGGGTTGGTTCTGGTGGAAGTCGCGCAGGTGGTGCATGCGGCTCATGCCGAGGGCGCCGCCGAGTCCCGCCAACGTGCCGATGAGGCCCAGCGTCCGTTCCACAGTGCGCGGTGCGCGGAAGGCCCGGTGGATGAGGCCGCGGTGGATGCCCACCGAGACGCCCAGGCACATGGTCACCCCCGTGAGCACGGCGAACACCGCGACCGCGCTCCACGAGAAGTACAGCGCGCCGCCGACGAGTGCGCCCAGGTGGAGAAGGCTCCACCGGAGCATCTTGCCCGCGTCCCACCGTGCCTCGCCCCACCCCGTGCTCTCCGCGTTCATGTGTCGCCCCTTTCGGAGCGGGTCCAACGCAAGCGCCCTGCCAGGGATGCACGGGCCTGATTCCAGGGACTTGAGCGGGCGCCAGGGCGCCACTGTCAACGGCGTTCACAGTGTGCCGCGCACCGCGTGGACGGTGGGACGCTCAGCGCTCCAGCTCCAACTCCACGCCGGGAATCCAGTGTCCGCGACGGTGTGCAGCTCCGCGCTGTTCGAGGCGAGTCGCTCCATGCAGCGTCCGCGACGGTGTGCGGCTCCGCGCCGTTCGCGGCGAGTCGCTCAGCGCTCCAGCCCCAGCTCCACGCCGGGAATCCAGTGTCCGCGACGGTGCCCATCCACCCGGACACCGTCGAGGTCCATGCCCAGCGCGCCTCTCACGGCGAAGTCGCCCGCCCTCCAGCGCAGGCCCGCGGCGGCGCGCGCGGACAGACCCAGCGAGTCGCCTTCTCTGCGGCCGGGCTTGTCCACCACCGTCATCAACCAGCCCACGCCCGCCTCCGCGAACGGGGCCAGCGTGCCTCGGCCGTTCAGTCCGCCCATGGCCAGTACGGACACGCGCTGAAGCGTGGTGTTGTCCACCCACGCATCCGGTGCGAGCGAGTAGCTGGCCCGCGCGCCCCACCGGACGATGCCAGGGCCCGGCACGCGCCAGGCCAGCGACAGTCCGCGTGCCACACCACGACCTCCCAGTGGCGGAGCGCCGAGCGTGAGGCCCACCTCCAGCCCCAGGGAGTGCGGCAGGCTCGATGGGTCTCCGGGTGTCACCGGATTGGAGAAGTCCACGATGGGCCCTCCCGCCGAAGCGACATAGCCCTCGTAGAAATCGCGTCCGAAGGGGAGGGCGAAGAGGCCCTGGAGCAGACTCTCCTCGGCGGCGCCGCGCTGGGCCATCTCGGGAGGTGAGGGGCGGGGCAGTCGTCTGGCCTTCAGGTCCGCGAGCCGCACACGGGCTTCACCTCCGGGCGTACGCAACCAGTACGCGTCGCGCTTCGGCAACGCGAGGACCAGGGGCTCTCCCTCGGACTGATGCGCATCCGCGAGGCGCACGCCATTCGTGTCCTCCACGGAGATGCGCGCGCCCCCGGGCGTCGCCGGCAGGTCGAGGCGGGGACCCTCCGGGATGGGGCCGATGAGCGCGCGCGAGGGATTGAGCATCGGCGGGAAGGTGCGCAGCGCGAGCCTCGCCTGCGGAGACTTCACGCCCCGGATGGCGGCGGCGACGAAGGCGTCGAGCTCGCTGTACTCGACCTGCCCGTCACCGTTGACGTCCGCGCCACCCAGCAGCGCAGAGCGCGCCGCATGGCTGAAGACACCCGCGCGGATGCGAGACCACTCATGCGTCTCGCCTTCGTTGCTCTCCGCGAAGATGGCGCCCACGCTGGGGTGGCCCGCGAGCTGCTCCTGCTCCAGCGCGCGTCGCAACCTGCGGAGCACCAGCGGGTCGGCGCCCCGGCTGCCCACGACGCCAGCCGCGTGGCAGGCATCCACCAGCAGGTGGACATAGTCCGCCTCGAGTCGCTCCACGACCCGGGTGTACAGGCCCTCCTGGTCCAGCCGGCCGTCGGCGAGCGTGAGGTAGGCGCGCGCGGACTCACCGGTGCGCCCATGGCCCACGTAGACGAACAGGAAGTCCACGGTGCGTCCGGCGGCGCGGTCCGCCGCGTTGAGCTGGGCCAGCGCCGCCACGGCTTCGTCGAGCGCGGCGAGCGTGGGCACGCGCACCCCGGTCAGTCGCTCACGCTCCGCCTCGGCGGTGTCGGCATCGGCGACGGTGAGCAGCACCACCTCTACGCCCAGCCGCTGGAGTGTCTCCATCCAGCGCACGCCGTCATCGTCCGCGTAGCGCAGGGGAGGCATGCCCGGGGAGTCGCTTCCGTTGTAGGCGACGACCAGGGCGCGCCGCACCGGAGGTGGCCCCGAGGATGAGGTCGCCGGCTCGGCGAGGGACACCGTCGCGCAGCAGGCGAGCCACAGGACGACGACACCGCTGGGCACCGGAACCGTGCTGGGTCTCATGGTGTTCCTTCCGCGAGCACAGCCGCGTCTCGATGGAGCCGGTGGCTCATGGCTTCCCCGCAATGCGGACGCGATGCTGCACGCGTACGACGTCTCGGACGGGTTCTCCGCGCGCGGCGGCGAGCGCGTCGGACGCGCTGCTCGCGAACACGGCGGTCAGCTCCACCTCTCCCGTGTCGGGCAGTCTCGGCGTGAGGTCCAGCGCCGCCTCCGCGCCCGGAGACGCCTTCACCTCGAACGGTCCTTCCACCTTCAGCCCCTTGTCGGTGCGCACCGTCACCACGACATGCGTGTAGGGCGCACGTGCCCCGGCCGCGAAGGCCAGCGCCGCGCCGGCGGGACAGTCGCCCTGACCTCGGACCTCCCGAAGCTCCGCTTCCGCTGGCACGCAGAACAGTCGCATCACCGTCGCGCCCTGTCCCTCGCCGCGCGCGCCCCACTCCGTCGTGTCGCTCGGCAGGCTCAGCCACAGCAGTCCCGCCGCCGCCATCAAGCTGACCACCCACGCGCCGCCCACATGCCCCAGCGACGGCGAGTTCCACGCCTGAAGCACCCGGGCCCACAGCCTCCGCGCCAGGCTCCACGGCTCCCCCAGGTCCTTGTGCAGCCGGTCCGCTCGCGCTGCCTGTCCCGAGGACTCGGTCGACGACTCCCTCGCCAAGGTGGCGAGGACCGAGGGCAGCCCGCGCGACTCGAGCGACGCCAGCTCCCCCGGGGTGGGCACGGTGACGGTGTCGCTGGCGAACATGCGGCGCAGGTTCATCACCCGCTCGTAGCGCGCTCCACACCGCGCGCAGCCGCGGGCATGACGCAGCACGCGGCTCCACTGGCGAGGAGGCAGGACGCCCTCGTTGGCGAGGTGGACGAGCTGTCGGTCCACGTGCTGGGTGAACAGGGCCATGGGGAAACTCACTCGAATCAAGGCACGAAGAGGGGGAAGAGGAGCGCCAGCACCGCGGCCGTGGCGGCGGCGGAGGGCAATGCATCGGGCGAGTCAGCGGTGAGCCAGCCTTCGTCGAGGAGGAAGTCGGTCATCGCGCGGCGCAGCTTCGTCTCGCGCGTCCGCAGCTCCTGTCGGGACAATCCCAGCACCAGCCCCGCGCGCTCCTGGGACAGGCCCTGCACGAAGCGCAGGTCCGCGAGACGACGGGTCGCCTCGTCGAGGCCCGCGAGGAAGCGGAGCACCAGCTCGCGCGTCTCTGCTTCCAGCGCACGGTCCTCGGGCGAAGGTGCGTTGCTGGCCAGCCGCTCCGCCGTCGGCGTGTCATCCAGCGCCACCGCCTCGCGAGCGATGCGCCCCGCCGCCCGCAGCACATCCACCGCCGCCTGCCGCGCCAGCGCGTTGAGCCAGATGGAGTACGGCCGCACGCCGTCATACGTGAGCCGGGCCTGCTCGCGGAACGCGCGCACGAAGGTCTCCTGGTGCGCGGCCTCCAAATCCAACGGCCCCACGCGCGCCAGGCCCCCAGGTCCGCGAGACACGTACGTGCGCGACAGGAACCGCGCCACGTGCCCGGAGTAGGCCCGGTACACGCGGGTCAACGCCCCCGGCTCTCCCCGGCGAAAGGCCTCCAGCAACAGCGGGTCTTCCCTCAACAGTGACATGCCGTCCTCCCTCTCAGGGGGCCCCAAGCCCCTGGACCACGGCCGGCTCCACGCGGTCCGACTGCGTCCCATCACCCAACTGGCCCAAGGCGTTGGCGCCCCAGCACCGCACCTGTCCATCCCGCATCACCGCGCAGGTGCTCGTCGCTCCGGCCGACAGGTCCACGACGTCGTCGCCCAGGGCCGTGACCTCCACGGGCGCCGCGCGGCGGATGCGTGTTCCATCCCCCAGCTGTCCGTCGCCATTGAGTCCCCAGCACCGCACGCGACCTTCCGCGTCCAGCGCGCAGGTGAAGGCATTGCCCGCGCGCACCTGCCGCATGGTCGAAGACAGCCCCACCGGCCGCACCGGCGTGGCGCTGTCCAGCGCGGTGTCATCCCCCAGCTGTCCCTCGCGATTGAATCCCCAGCACTCGATGTCGCCCATGCCCACGCGCGCGCAGGTGTGGCTCAGGCCCGCCGTCAGCGCGCGCACCGGCCCGCTCACGCCCCTCACCCGCACCGCCCCAGGCTCGGGCGTGGGATTGGCGAGGCCCGTGCCCAGCGCTCCGTACGTGTTGTCACCCCAGCACCACGCCTCTCCATCGGCGGTGGCGGCGCAGGTGTGGTTGGCGCCCGACGCGAGCACCGTGAGGTTGGCGGGGAGCCCCAGCACGGGCACGGGCCTGGGCGCCTTCCCCGCGAACGCTCCGCCGAGCTGGAAGAAGTTGTTCTCGCCCCAGCACATCACCTGTCCCCCCGCGTGCAGCGAGCAGGAGTGCCCCAGCCCCGCCACCACGGTCACCGCGTTGGTGCCCGCGCCCGGCACATCCACCGGCTCCAGTGCGGCCATCGTGGTGTTGTTGCCGAGCTGTGCCAGGGAGTTGTCCCCCCAGCAGCGCACGGTGCCCCCCTCCACCAC
>NZ_JABUMQ010000590.1:0-2733 GCF_013336645.1 Myxococcus sp. CA039A
CTCCAACTCCTACGGAGAGGTGGGGGAGGGCACCACGGTCGGCAAGCTCATCCCCGTCCAGACGAAGGTGCTGACTGGAGTGTTGTCCATCGCGGCGGGTGTGAATCACAACCTCGCCATCACGGTGGGAGGACTGGTCTGGTCCTGGGGACGCAATGAGCAGGGACAGCTGGGAGATGGCGTCCCGTCCACGTCGAAGCTCCTGCCCGCGCGAGTGAGCGCGCTCGGTACCGCCGTGGCGGTCGCCGCCGGAGGAGACCATTCCCACGCCATCCTCGCGGACCGGAGCCTCTGGTCCTGGGGCGGTAGCGCCAATGGACAGCTTGGCACCGGATTGTCACTCATCCGGGCCGCTCCCGTGCAGGTCTGGTGAGTCTTCACGCCGCGTCGCGCGTCATTGCAAGACGCGCGGCGCGGTGGTGCGGCTGGTGTGGCTCGCCGACTTGCTCTGGTCCCGATTGAAGCCTTGCTTGATTTCGCCTGGAGGGGACCTGGCTGCATTGCCCGTGGCGCGATGCCTTGCAAGGGAAGGTCGGAGGTCGTCTCGCTACTCCCGCAACACAGTGAGGCCCGCGTCGGTCAGGACGTAGAGCATGGCGGGTGCCACGGTGGGGTCGTACACGAGCTGGAGCACCTGCTTTCCATTCACGGAGTCCACGCGGGTGAGCGTCTCGCCGTCCTCTTCGATGCGCCACAGGCCCTCGTCATCGGTGCCCACGTAGACGATGCCCTCGTCGGTGGCCGCCAGCGCCGTCACGTTGTCGGAGGGCAGGGCGGTGATGCGCGTGTAGTTCGCACTGGAGCGGTCCGTCTGCTCCATGCGCCACAGGCCGAAGTCGCGACTGCCCACCCAGGTGGCACCCGCCTTCGTGCGAGCAACGGCGCGCCAGTGGTCGAACTCCTCCAGGCTGTTGAGCTGAGAGTTGTGTCCCTTGTAGCTCCAGGGCACCGGGCCCTCCCAGGTGCGCTCCTTGTCGAAGTCCTCCAGCACGCCATTGGGCTCGAGGATGCCCACCAGCCAGTCATTGGCCACCAGCACTTCACCGTCGGGGCCAAGTCCGAGCCCCCAGTTGAAGCCCGCCTGGAGCGACTGGGACACGCTGCCGTCCTCGCGCGGTGTCTCGCGATACCAGGCCGCGTGACGGTGGCTGTTGTAAGTGAGGCCGCGAATCAGCGTCACGCCGTGGTTGGTGCCGATGTAGACATCTCCCCGGTCCCTCCCGCGCATCACCCGCTGACAGGTGAGGACCGAGCGGTCCTCGTCGTAGTGGAAGTCATTGGTGTTGCGGAGGCCGAGCTGCTGCTTGCCGCCGGATACGCCCGCGCTGCGCCACAGGTGCTCCTCCAACTCCACCTTGCCGTCGGACCCCAGGCGCACCGCGTCCAGGTCACCCTTCTGGTACTCCGCGAAGCGCTCCGCGGAGTAGTGAGGCTCTCCCTCCAGGGGAATGTATGCGTGGGGCTTTTCCGGCACCTCGGGCTGAAGCTCGTAGGTGTGGTAGCCCACGTAGGCGCGCCCCGCCTCGCCACCGCAGATGACGGTGGCGCCGAGCGCCTTCTTGTCCCGACCGAAGCCCTCCGCTGCCTGTCCGACGCCGCGCGTCCACGTGGGGGCCGTGTCGCCGGGACGCAGCACGCCAATCTCCGCGCCCTTCAGCAGCCAGATGTTGTGCCCTTCGTCGACGCCGATGCTCTGGACACCGGCGCCAATGCCAAACGACGCCGCGTAGTCCTTCACCGCGTCCGTGGGCCAGGGGCCCGGGCCATCAGGCGAATCGATGTCGTCCGCGTCGGAGGAGTCACCGCATGCGCCGAGGAACACCGCCATGCCCACTGCCGTCGCCCATCGCCACCCACCGCGCATCCACCCTCCCAGGGCATCTCGCTGCCGCCAGATGCACAGCAAGGCGTATGCCCGACGGGGGTGGGAAAATGACTTCCCACCGTGGGGAATCCAGGAGGAGCCGGCGCAGTGCTGAGCGTGGCCGGACTGAAAGATGACAACCCGATGGTGAGCCGCTGTCGCCCGGGCTCGCACCTGATGGAACGATGTTTCCTCTCAGGTCGGCGCGGGGTCCACCTCGGCCCGCGGGGTGGAGAGCCTCGAGCCGTCAGGTCAGCGCCTCAGTCCGCGGACATCGCCACGCCGGGCGACACCTTCGAGGCCCGGCGCGCGGGCAGCCAACTGGCCAGCGCCACCACGGTGAGCAGGAGCACCGGCACCGCCAGGAAGGTCAGCGGGTCCGTCGCGCTCACGTCGTACAGCATGCCCTCCAGCACCTGGGACATCGCCAGCGCCAGCAGCAATCCCACACCCAGGCCCACCGCGCACATCCGCAGCGCCTGCTTCATCACCAGCCGCACCACGTCCGCCGGCATCGCTCCCAGCGCCAGCCGGATGCCCAGCTCCCGCCTGCGCTGCGCCACGCTGTACGCCATCAACCCGTAGATACCCAGCGACGCCAGCGCCACCGCCGACACCGCGAAGGCCAGGAGCAACACCCGCTGGAAGTTCCGGTCCGCCACCGAGCGCTCCAGGTTCGCCTCCAGCGTCGTGGGCTTGCGCATCGACAACTGCGAGTCGAGCTGCGCCATCTCCGCCTTCACCGCCGCCGCCACGCTCTCCATCGGCAGGCGGCTGCGCACCATCAGCGTCGTCCCCGGCCACGGCGTCTGCCCCAGCGGCGCGTAGAGCTCCGGCTCCGCCGGACTGTCCAGCGCCCGCCCTCGCAC
>NZ_JABUMQ010000591.1:0-2705 GCF_013336645.1 Myxococcus sp. CA039A
ACCGGATGACCGTCGGCTAGGACGGTCATTTTTCCGTTCTGGGACCGATGCGCCTCATCAATTTCCCGATCGATCTCGTCAATCATGGCGACAAGATCCCAACCCCATTCCGGATCATCAAGATTCAATCGACGACCCTGGCGATACATCGCGACTAGTTCATCTCTCCGTTGGCGGGCTGTTTTGAAGTCGTATCCTCTCATATGCTCACCACCCGGTAATAGTCGCTGTTGTACACTTCCGTCATTTCTCCGCGTTTTATGTAGATCTTGTTGCCTGCGATGCGGACGACATTACCAATGATTAGGATTTTATCGGTTACCATTTTTTCACCCTTTCTTTACGTTTTGTGCTCGTACTGTGCAGCATTAATCGTTCTGAAAATGATCGTTAAGCATGATTCCAAGAGTTTCCGCACAGTCATAACAAAGGCTCATAGTTTCCTCTCCCGCCTCGATCATTATCATGTTGGAGTCCATTCTCCGACGGTTACAAGAATCGCAGTCGAAGTTGTTGTTTTCGCTGATACTAAGCATTCGGCGTTCGCCTCCCTTCTGTCGCATAATGGATCTAATTCACAGCATTAATTAAAGTTGTTAACACCACACTAATCCAAAGAGCCCTTAAAACAAGCTGACTGTAATGTCGTGAGATTCACAAAATGCGATATCTAGCAAAATTTCATCGCCCCAGGGAAGCTTATCCAAACGTGCTGCAGCTCTCTTCTTCCCTTTCTCAGTCAATCGAGCATCACCCCTTTCATCAATTTCGATAAATCCTTCCTCCAGAAGCTGCGTCGCCATAGATACGTAAGCTTGGTTCTGTTCCAAATTGATCACCCACCTTTCACACCATTTTGGTTAGCCGGCTACGGCCATCGGTTTTAACGCTGCCATGATTCGGTCGTATCGACGGCGAGCGTACCGCTGCACAGCTGGTTCGTGTGCCACTTCCTCAACCTGCAGCCAGTAAGCAGCACGGCGAATCAGTATATTCCGCATTGAATTTCACCTCCCTCTCATGGCCTATTGGAAAAATCTGATAGATTAATAGATTTGAGGGTAAAAAAAAATTGCGAGTTAGGGTATTCGGATTTTCGTGTTGAAACTACCGTTTCAATTTCCATTTGATGAAACAACAAATATTCATCGAATTACTTAAACTTAAATCGACTCTTAAATTCCTGTATCATTAACTCCTCATTATTCGTTGCATGGTTCGAGCAGTAGATATACTGCTCGTCATCGATCCATTCCACAGGTATATCCTGATTAAATTTCTCTTGATCCGTCCAGACTTCGTATGACACCAGATTATATTTCCTTCCGCCCAGTTCCTGAACCGAATTCACACGAACGAGCAAATTGTCCTCATGTTCCATTACAATGGTTCTTTTCCTATCCATGTTCATGCCACGCTCCCTATTCATTTTGCCCGATTGTTTTATTCAGTTCTTCGCCTGTTCGCTAAGCCATTGTTCCAGGAACGCCCGGGTCTCCCTAGCTGGGAATACCCATTTAGAGCCAACTTTGCGTTTAGGGAATCTAGGATCAAAGAAAAACTGATCTTGGATCGTGTTCCAGCTCAAGCAGGTTCTTTTCTTTAACTCCGCAGTGTCCCAAAAGACGTATTCAGCATCGACTTCTTTAATTAGTTCGCTGATCCGCTGGCGGCATATCTGTCTTACTTCCGCCTCATCAATGTTCACAGTTAGCATCAGATCAACTCCTTTGCTTAGGGCTTTGTATACCTGCTAAGAGGACGATAAATCGATTGTTAACCGGTTAGCTTGCTATTCTCAACCGAAACAGCCTCAGTTTCACATGCCAAGCAATTCTATTTAGTTTTCAAAGAGCAGAAAAGACTTAAGTATTGTCTTGCTGGTCCTGTTCAAACAAATATTCAAGCGAACAGTTTGGAAAGAAAGTTCGCTTAATGTGAATTGCTTCATCACAGTAGAATCGAGAATGGCCGTTTAATTTGTCACTAACGGTAGCAGACCGAACACCGAGGGAAGCAGCGATGTGTCCGACTTTTACGCCATGCCTTGCCATCTCTGCCCGCAGATTCCTATGCTGCACAATATCACCTCCAGTCATATTAAACGCATCTGCGTTCGGCTTGATTTAAATAATAAACGCTATTACGTTCACAGTCAATACTTTTTATGAAAATTGAATGCAGTCGCGTATAAATATATCTTTACAAGGGAAAAATTTTATTATAGGATAGGGTTATATACGGAAAAGCGTACATATAGTAAATAAATGTGAGGTGCAACGCTTTGGACAGGAAAGCGAAAGTATTAGCTGAACTAATCGATAGTCGCGGAAGCAGAAGAGCATTCGCTGAAGAGATCGGACTACCCCCAACTACGCTCCAATCGATGTTGACTCGCGGCGTAGGCAGAGCATCCATAGATAACGTTATAAAAGTGTGCAGAGCTTTAGGAATTACTGTAGAAGATCTAGAGAACATGGCTCATGGCGAAAACGAAACGACAGCAGTCAAACAAGATAACGAAAAGTTATCTGAAGAAGAAATCCTAACTCTCGCCGCTCATCAGGTAGGTCATGATGGACCCCTAACCGAGAAGGAACTGGAGCAAATCAAATTAGCTGTTAAGATCGCCCTGGCAAAAGATAATAAATAGCTGCCGGAGGGGACAATGAACAATTACGAAGACTTAATGTATGATTCACCAG
>NZ_JABUMQ010000592.1:0-2690 GCF_013336645.1 Myxococcus sp. CA039A
ATGACCCGCCTCCTCGACAGTCTCCCCGAGCTCTACCGCGACCTCCTCCCGGGCTTCTTCCGGCAGGACGTCCCCGAGGAAACCAAGGCCACGTGCTCCAAATGCGCCATGTGCAAGGACAACGCGGAGGGCGCCGTGGAGTCCGTGGACGGAGTCAGCCGCTTCTTCCGTCCCGACACCAAGTGCTGCACCTACTTCCCCCGCCTGCCCAACTACCTCGTCGGCGCCCTGCTGTCGGATGAGCGCCCGGAGCTGGCCGAGGGACGCGGTCGCATGGAGGCGCGCATCGCGGGCCGCATCGGCGTGACGCCGCAGTGGGTGAAGCCCCCGGCGAAGTTCAACTTCCTCTACAAGAACGGGCACCAGTTCTTCGGCCGGGCCGCGTCGCTTCGCTGCCCCTACTACGGCGAGCAGAGCGGAGGCTGCACCATCTGGCCGTACCGCGAGGCCGTCTGCTCCACCTTCTTCTGCAAGTACGTCTCGGGCGCCGACGGCCGCAAGTTCTGGATGTCCCTCAAGACGTACCTGACGCTGACGGAGATTCAACTGTCGCGCTGGACGGCGCTCCAGCTGCTGCCGGACTACATCCTCTCCGGCAAGGACCGCCCCGAGCTGAACAGCGTCCCGCTCGGCGTGGAGGACCTGGACGACGCGCCGCCCCCCACGCGCGTCTACGCGGAGCTGTGGAAGGAGCACGCGGGCCGCGAGGTGGAGTACTTCCGCGCCTGCTACCAACTGGTGCGTGGGCTGACGGCGGAAGGACTCGACAAGCTGCTGGGCCTGGACGGCGTCATCGAGCTGAAGGCCGTGGAGAAGCTGTTCGCGACCTCCGTCTCACCCCAGCTGCCGCGCACCCTCCGCTTCAACCCGGACGCCACCGTGCAGTGGCTGCCCGACGGCAGCGTGGCACTGGGCGCATACAGCGACTTCGACGCGATTGCCCTCCCTGGAGAAGCCTACGGGTTGCTCGTGGAGTTCACCGGCCGGCAGCCGGTGGAGGCCGTGCGACACCACCTGCGCGAGCACAAGCAGGCGGACCTGTCCGAGGACATCCTGCTGGAGCTGTACCGGCACCGCATCCTCGTGGAGGCCTGAGCAGCCCGCCTACGGAGGACCGGACAGCGCGCCCAGTTCCTGGAGGAGTCGACTGGACGCATGCGCCTCGCGCCAGGCGGGCACGGACGCGGAGAGGTGCTCGGCCAGCCACGCGCAGAAGCCGGGGTCTCCCGCGCCCAGCCACTCCGCGGACTCGGACAGCTCCGCCTGCGCGGCCTCCCACGCGCGGCGGTACGCGCTCGCCGCGGCCATCACCTGCGTCACCGAGTGGGTGAAGGCGTCCAGCGCGGCGCGCAGCTCCAGCGCGGCTGAAGGCTCCATGCCCCGCGACTCGCGCAGGCGCCCCAGGTGCAACAGCAGGCCCTGCTCCAGCGCGGCCGTCGTCCCCAGCCGGGCCTGCGCGCCGCGCAGAAGCAGCTGCAGGTCCTCGTTCAGCTCTCGCAGCAGCTCCTCCGTGGAGCGCGCCACCGGGCGCCCCAACCGGGTGCAGACCGCCTGCCACAGGTTGCTGAAGGCGAGCAGCTCGCTCACGCCCCGGCGCACGTGCGGCGGAATGCGGTCCAGGAACTCCAGCGCCGCGCCGCGCGCCTCGGACGACAAGGCGCCAGGGCCCTTGGCCAGTTGGAGCAGCTTCCACGCCCAGGGCAGGGCCGCCTCGGTGGAGCGGAACAGCGCCTCACAGGTCGCGCTCAGCGCTCCCGCATGGCTGCTCTCCTTCAACGCCACGGGGGCCAGGGGCATCTTCTCGCGCTCCGCTTCCCTTGGCTCGGGCTCCACGGTCCGCTCGTCTCCGCGCCGCGCTTCACCGGAGACCTCGTCGCGTTCCGAAGAGCTGTCGTCCAGCCACATGCATCTCCTCCAGCCTCGTCGGCGGACCCCCGTTTATCGCACGCCACAACCCCAACCTCCAGGCCCCATCCGCTCGGCGTGAAACCCTCGACGTCCAGCCCCACCCTGGCGATCTACTCCCTCAGAAGAAACCCGCGCCGGTTGTGACGAGGTCGACGCCCGGCCATTCAAGGCACCGCGCGCATTCCTGGAAGTTGAGAGTCCCAACGGAAACGGCCCGGGTCCGCGAACGAGTCGCGGGGCCCGGGCCTGGGGTTTCCCACCCGTCACGTCATCAGTGGAGGGTGTGCTTCAGGTGACTGAGCTTCTTGTGCGTACTCTTCTGCGCGGGCAGCAGCTCCATGCGCACGAAGCGCCGCAGGTCGCCGTGGACCTTGTCCGCGTCGCGCTCGTAGTCGCGCAGGCCATGGTCCTCGCCTTCCTCCAGCGCGGAGATGGCGGCGTTCTCACCCAGGACGTCCGCTCCGCCCTGGACCACCTTCGCGAAGGCGCCCCAGATGCCGGAGCCCTCCGCCGGTTTGCCGTCGAGCTGCAGGATGCGCGAGCGCAGCGTCTCCACGCGGTGCTCGTGGTCCTGTCGACACTCCTCCAGCGTGCGACGCCGTACGTCATCGTCGATGTGCCCCATCGCCTGCCGGTAGGTCTCCACCGCTGAAATCTCGCCCCGGAGGAAGGAATTGAGCGTGTCGACATCCTTGTCGGTGTGCGCCATGAAGGCCTCCTGGAAGTGGTGAACGGGTTGCTGAGCAAGAAGGTGCGACGTGCCCGCCCGCTCGCAACAAGGG
>NZ_JABUMQ010000593.1:0-2686 GCF_013336645.1 Myxococcus sp. CA039A
ACCCTGCACCAGCGCGCTGAGCACGCCCACCACCGCGAAGAGCCAGCCCGCGCGCAGGCTCGCCTCGCGGAGCACCGCCGTGTCCGTCATCACCGGGTGGAGGAACAGCCCCCCCTCCAGCGCCACCGGCCCCACGGAGAGAAAGCGCGTGAGCAGGTAGACGGAGAACGTCCCCTCCATCTGTGAGAACGCGGTGGTGAACAGCAGCATCAGCACCAGGCACCGCGCGACGACGGGCAGCCGCAGCGCCTGGACGGCGCCCTTGAGGGTGCGCACATGGCCCTCCGGCCCCCCCTCCACCCGGGACTCCGGGAGGAAGAACCAGGTGCAGACCAGATTGACGGCCACCAGCCCCGCCGCGAACAGGCCAATGGCCAGGTTGCCGCCCCATGCGCCCAGAAAGCCGCCCAGCGCGGGCCCCAGCACGAAGCCCAGGCCGAAGGCCGCGCCGATGACGCCCATGCCCCGCGCGCGCTCCTCCGGGCGGGTGATGTCCGCGACGACGGCCTGCGCGGTGGCGATGTTGCCGCCGGAGATGCCGTCGATGACGCGCGCCAGGAAGAGCAGCGGCAGCGAGTGCGCCAGGGCGAACAGCACGTAGCCCAACAGCGAGCCCACCTGACTGAGCAGCAACACCGGCCGGCGGCCGTACCTGTCACTCAGCCGGCCGAGCACGGGGGCCGCCACCAGCTGCATCAGCGAATAGACGGAGATGAGCAGCCCCACCGTGAAGGGCGACGCTCCGAACTTCACTCCGTACACGCCCAGCTGCGGAATCAGGATGCCGAACCCGATGAGGTCCAGCGACACGATTCCGAAGACGACGCGCAGTGACGCCGTCCGGCTCACCCGTAGCTCCCTTGCTGGAAATGAAAAACCGCCGGAGCGCGGAAGATAGCGCTCCGGCGGTCTGAAAGGCGCGGCAACTCCGCGCCCCGCGACGATTTGACGCTCTCTTCTAGAGCGCCTCGGCGGACTGGACGTTCCGGTTCGCCGTGTCGCGGTCGATGCAGCCCTTGGTCAGGGTGTACTGGTACGTGCCCAGCTCGTCGCGCCAGTACTCACCCTCGTACGGCCAGTAGAGCTGGTCGTCGGAGACGGCCACCGAGAACTTGTACTTCTTGACGATGGACGTACGGCCCCCCGCCTTGAGCTGGTCCTCGAGGAACTCCTTCTCCTTCGTCGTCGTCTCGAACTTGATGCGCAGGCCGTTGGCGAGCAGCTGCTTGAGCGCGACGAGCTCCGTCTCCAGCTTGCCCTTGGCCATGATGCCCGCCTTGGAGATGAGGCCCGTGCGGTGGACCTTCAGCTCCTCCAGCAGGCTCTTGGAGAGCTCGGAGTACTTGAAGGTGTCACCCCGGCTGGCGAACGCGTCCATCTCCCCTTCCAGCTCGAGGATGGAGTCGTTCGTCTTGCGCAGGTCCTGGTCCGTGAGGGCCAGGCGGAGGATGCGCTCCAGGATGACGTCCGTCTCGTTCTTCTCCAGGCCGTCCTTGTTCTTCTTCTGCACGTCCGCGAGCACCGAGTAGTACTCGCCCGCTTCCATGTTCTTCTTCACCAGGGACTCGAGCTGGTCATGCACCGGCAGGTACGTGCGCTCGAAGTCCTGGAGGATGATGTTGGACTCGCGGTAGCGGCAGTTCTCGTAATAGATGACCGCCTTGAGGATGAGCGCTTCCGGGAAGTACTCCTCGCGGAAGAAGGGCGACGAGAGCGTGATGAGGTTGCCCAGCGCCTGCTCGAACTGACCCACGCGGTAGTTGGCCCAGCTCGCCTCGAAGAGCGACTCCAGCCACTGCGTGTTCCCGCGCTCCACCTTGCCCAGGTAGAACAGCGCGAAGCGGTTCTGCTGCATGCCGTAGTGCGTGCGGGCCAGCTGCATGAACGCCAGCTCGCGCAGCGACTTGTCCAGCTTGACCTGGTCCGCGGACTTGCCGGCCACCGGGCGGGTGAGGCGCACCACTTCCTTCATCGCCTCCACCGAGGCCAGCATCTCCCCGTTGCCACGCTTGGCCGCCGCGTCCTTCTGACGGCTGCCGTTGCGGAACGAGGCCAGACCGTCCAGGTACCGCGCGCGCGGGTAGAACGCGTCCGTCTTGGGAATCAGCAACGTCAGCCGCTGCACTTCCGCGAAGCTCTTGTCCGCGTCCGCGTTCTGGCCCACCTGGTCCAGCGCGCGGCCGCGCACGAAGTGGTAGCGCGCCAGCAGGTAGCGGAACTCGTTGCGGTACTTCTCCGGGAACTCCTGGTTCGCGTGACGGGCAATCTCGTCGAGGATGACCGTCTCGTTCTTCGTCTTGCGGCTGATGAAGAACAGCCACTCCAGGCTCGTCTTGAAGAACTTGGTGGAGGGCCCCAGGGCGAGCAGCTTGGAGAACTCACCGAGCGACGAGTGGTACATGCCCATGCGGTAGAGCGACTTGGCCAGCACGTAGCGCGCCTCCGTGTGCAGGCCCGCGAGCTTCGGGTCCGCGAGGAGCTCGTGGGCCGACATGGCGGCCTTCTCGTACTCGTCGTTCTTGAAGAGGCTGACGGTGATGTCCAGCCGCTGGCGGTCCGCCGTCTTGCCGGACACATCCACCGCGTCGAAGGACATGGTGGGCGCGGGCGTCTTGGGCGTCTCCTGCGTCAGGTCCAGCCCGAAGCCGCCGCTGTTCGCGGGAGCCGCGGGCGGGGTGGGCGTGGG
>NZ_JABUMQ010000594.1:0-2680 GCF_013336645.1 Myxococcus sp. CA039A
TGGTGGGGGTGGTGAAGGGCGTGGGGTACCTGGGCCAGTTCTATTTCATGGGCCTGTTCGCGCAGCGGGTGGTGAGGGATGTGCGGCGCGAGCTCTTCATGAAGCTCACGTCGTTGTCTCCCGCGCAGCTGGCGCGAGAGCGGCAGGGTGACCTGCTCAGCCGATTCACCTCGGACGTCACGGCGGTGGAGGCGGCGGCGATGTACACGGTGGGCTCGTACCTGCGCGACAGCCTCCAGGTCATCATCCTGGCGGGCGTGGCGCTGTCGATGAGTCCGCTGTTGGGTGGGTTGATGCTGGTGGTGATTCCACTGGCGGCTCTGCCCGCGTCCAAGCTGACGCGCAAGGTGTTGAAGGGCACGCGCGAGGGGCAGACGCAGCTGGGGCACCTGGCGGGCCAACTCCACGAAGGGCTGGGCGGGCTGCGGACGATTCAGGCCTTCAACGGGCAGTCGGCGGAGCTGGCGCGTTTCGCGTCGCACGCGAAGGCGCACGAGGACGCGGTGGTGGGCGCGGCGTGGGCGCGAGGCGCGGTGCCAGGGGTGATGGAGGTCCTGGCGGCGGCGGCGCTTGCGGGCGCGTTGGCCTACGCGGCGGGTGCTCGACTGATGGAGCCGGAGGCCCTGCTCTCGCTGCTGACGGCGGTCATCCTGGTGTACCAGCCCGTGAAGGACCTGGGCCGGGTGACGCAGTTCGCGATGCAGGCGGGGGCCGCGGGTGAGCGGTTGTTCGCGCTGCTGGATTTGAAGCACCCGGTGCTGGATGCGCCGGACGCGGTGCCGGCGCCGCCCCTGTCGCAGTCCATTCGTCTGGAAGACGTTCGCTTTGCCTACGGTGACCGGCCCGCGCTGGATGGGGTGACACTGGAGCTGAAGGCGGGCCAGGTGACCGCGTTGGTGGGTGGCAGTGGGGGCGGCAAGAGCACGGTGACGACGCTGCTGCTGCGCTTCGAGCGACCCCAAGCGGGGCGCCTGTTGCTGGATGGCGTGGACATGGATCGGTACACGGCGGCGAGTCTTCGCGAGCAGCTCGCGCTGGTGACGCAGGAGCCGCTGTTGTTCCAGGGCTCGGTGTTGGAGAACCTGCGTTATGCGAGGCCGGATGCCACGCGCGAGGACGTGGAGGCGGCGGCGCGGGTCGCGAACGCGGACGGTTTCATCCGGACCTTGCCTCAGGGCTACGACACGCGAATCGGTGAGCGGGGCGTGACGCTGAGCGGTGGGCAACGGCAGCGGCTGTGTATCGCGCGAGCGGTGCTGGCGCGTGCGCGGGTGCTGGTGCTGGACGAGGCCACGAGCAGTCTGGACCCGGAGAGCGAGCGTGAGGTTCAGGCCGCGCTGGCGGCGGTGCTGCCGGGACGCACGGCCCTGGTCATCGCGCACCGGTTGTCGACGGTGGTGAACGCGGACGTGCTCCACGTCATGGAAGCGGGCCGCGCGGTGGAGAGTGGCACGCACGCGGAGCTGCTCCAGAAGGGTGGGCGCTACGCGGCGCTGTGGCGGATGCAGACGGAGGGACCTGTCGAGCGAGGCGCCGCGTGAGCGGGACGCGGGTCGCAAGCGGCGTCATGTGTCCCGGGCTCGGTCGGTGGCGAGGATGAACCCGCGCCGTAGTCGTCCCGCGCGGGGCCAGGCGAGTGCCGGGCAGTACGCCGCCCTGTGGCACGCTCGGACCGAGGCTGAAACGAGCCCGCCTCGCGAGGCAGCGGGGATGGTCATGTGGGCACGGGACGAAGTGCTCGGGCGGTACCGAGGATGAGTCGACTTCGCAAGGGCGCGGGCAAGGCCGTCCAGGCACTGGCGGGCCTGATCTTGTTGGTGCTGGGGCTCTGCGGCTTCTTCGCGTTGCCCGCCTCGTACGCGACGTATCCGGTGGTTCCTCCAAAGGAGGTCGCGCCGAGGTGGGTCCGAGGCGCGTTCCACGTGCACACCACGCGTTCGGACGGACGGGGCAGTCCCCTGGCGGTGGCGCGCGCGGCGAAGGCGGCCGGTCTCGACTTCGTGCTGCTCACGGACCACAACGACTTCACCCCGCCGGCGCCCACATGGGTGGACGGAGTGTTGCTGGTTCCGGGCGTGGAGATCTCCACGTCGGCGGGACACCTGATTGCCTTCGGCATGGAGCGCCCGCTGGAGGGCATGCAGCGGTGGATGCCCTCGGGCGATGCTGTGCGCGCCGTGCACGCGGCGGGAGGGACGACGGTGCTCGCGCACCCGGTGCAGCGTCACAACCCATGGACTGACTCGGAGAGCGCGAGTCAGGCGAAGGGCTTCGAGCTGTACTCCGCGGACACCTTCTTCCGGCACGCGATGCGCAATCCGATGAGCCGGTTGCTCCCAGCGGTGGGCGCCTATCTGGCGAACCCGATGCACGGGGTGATGGTGCTCGTGGCGCCCGAGCCCGAGCCCGGGGAGCGCTTCATGGAACTCGCGCGCGAGCAGCCCCAGCTCGCGTTCTGCGCGCACGATGCCCACGGCCTGCCGTCCTACGAGTCCGTGTTTCGCTCCCTTGCGATGTACCTGCCGCCAGCGCAGGTCCCCGCGCCCCTGCCCTCGGATGCGAAGGCGGCGGCGGCGCTGGTGACGGGGGCGCTGCGAGGTGGGGGGGCCCTGTGTTCCTTCCGCGCCCTGGGGGAACCCGAGGGCTTCGCGCTGGAGGGGGTGGACCCGGAGCGCAGGGA